>JAZOQL010000303.1:0-1867 GCA_045656065.1 Rikenellaceae bacterium
TAGGCAACACCTGAATGCGCCCCTTGATGAGCAGAAATTTGAAAAATGATTTCAGTCCGCTGATGATTCGCGCCTGTGACGTAGCCTTCAGTCCATTGTCATAGATGTTGCATAAGAATTGTTCGATGTGCAGTTCGGTAATTTCATCGGGGGTGGAGTTATGTGGAAATTCCGCTGTTACAAACTCGCTAAATGAGGCAATATCGTGAATGTATGATTGCACAGTATTGTCCGAGAGGTTTCTCTCAAGAGTCAGATACCGAGTAAAATCGTTCATCGTTTCATTCCAATCGAGTGCCATAATTCCACCGCTTAGTCCATCTGCAAAGATACGCAAAAATAACAATGCAAAAATAAAAAAAAGTCCCGACCATTTCGGAACTTTTTTTCATTGTGTAGACGAATAATATTACTCTTGCGAATAATGACTATTTAGCCCAAACTTTCACCAGATTGAGGATAGTTTCTACGGCTTTTTCCATTGTGTCAACCGAGCAATACTCATACTTGCCGTGGAAGTTCATCATACCTGTAAACAGGTTCGGGCAAGGCAGATTCATAAACGACAATCTTGCACCATCGGTACCACCACGAATAGGTTTGATTACGGGTTCAACTCCTGCCATTTTCATTGCTTCGATGGCATTGTCGACAACTTCGGGGTGGAGCTCAACCTGTTCGCGCATATTGTAGTATTGGTCTCTGAGGTTCAGAGTAACTACGCCTTCGCCATATTTTTTGTTCAAGAACGCAGTGACATCTTGCAAAAATGCCTTTTTCTGTTCGAATTTAGTGCGGCAGTGATCGCGAACGATGTAGCTCATTTCGGCAGTCTCAACGCCACCACTCATACCAACCAAGTGGTAGAATCCTTCATAACCCTGAGTATGTTCTGGACGCATTGCTACGGGCAACATCGAGTTGATTTCGCACAAAATCTGCAGCGAGTTAATCATCTTATCCTTGGCATATCCCGGGTGGATATTTCGGCCTTGAATCACAAACTTAGCACCTGCAGCGTTGAAGTTTTCATATTCGAGCTCGCCGATAGGACCACCGTCGAGTGTGTATGCAAAACGTGCTCCGAAGCGTTCCACGTCGAAGAAGTCTACGCCGCGACCAATCTCTTCATCGGGAGTAAAGCCCAGACGAATCTTTCCGTGAGCAATCTCGGGGTGAGTCATAAGCATTTCGGCTGCGTGCATAATTTCAGCTACGCCCGCCTTGTCGTCAGCTCCCAGCAGTGTAGTACCGTCTGTAACCACCAATTTGTGGCCAACGTGGTTCAACAGTTCGGGGAACTCCTTAACGTACATTGTCAATGACGGATTGAGTTGAATATCACCACCATCATATTTTTCGATTACGCGAGGTTTCACATCTTTGCCTGACATATCGGGCGCAGTATCAACGTGTGCAATAAAACCAATCACAGGTTTATCTTCATAGCCCGGAGTCGCTGGGATAGAACCCATTGCATAACCATTCTTGTCAACTTCAACTTCGGTCATTCCGAGTTGTTTCATCTGCTCAGCCAGCAGGTTCAACAGGTCGTACTGTTTCTGAGTCGAAGGGAACGATGTGCTGTTTTCGTCGCTCTGAGTGTCAATAGCGACATATTGCAAAAATCTTTCTAACAATCCCATAATAATCAAATATTTAAAAAATCCGAGTCCGAATAGGTATCCGAACTCGGAGAGTTAATCACTATTCTTCAACTTTGCCGCGCTTAGCGTCCCAGATAAAGTAGATGATAATTGCAGCATACATTGCGATTGCCAACATTTCAGCACCCTTAGATGCGTTCCAAACCTTAGCAAACAAATCCAAACCAACATATTTCAATACTGCGCTGACAACACCCATC
>JAZOQL010000304.1:0-4084 GCA_045656065.1 Rikenellaceae bacterium
TGAAGTTACAGATGCCATTGTTGAAAAGCTGAAATTGGCAGAGGTTGACTTCGTATGTCTGAACTTCGCAAATGGCGATATGGTGGGACACACAGGTATTTATGATGCAATATGGAAGGCAGTGAAGGCTGTTGACAGTTGCGTTGAACGTGTAGTTACGACGGCTCGCGAAAATGGTTATGATGTATTTGTTACGGCTGACCACGGTAATGCCGACTACGCGCAAAACCCTGATGGTTCACCAAACACTGCACACTCACTCAATCCTGTACCGCTGATTGTGGTATCGGATAGCGTAGCTGAAGTCAAAGATGGCGCATTGTGTGACATTGCACCTTCAATTCTCGAACTTATGGGCATCAAACAACCCGAAGATATGACGGGACATTCGCTGATTACATTGAAATAGTTTTTTCGATTTGATAATGACAGGCTGCCGATAGACCCATCTGGCAGCCTTTTTTTAGTTCAAATTAACATATTGGCACAAATTTTATTGCATTAATTGAAAAAGCTATCAAAATATGGAAAATCATAAAAGATATATTTTGGCACTCGACCAGGGAACAACCTCCTCGCGCGCCATCATCTTCGACAACCACGGCAATGCAGTATCAGTATCTCAACACGACTTCGAACAACACTACCCACAGCCCGGCTGGGTAGAACACGACCCCAATGAGATTTGGTACACCCAATCGTCCGTAGCCGCCGAAGCCATTGCACGAGCAAACCTTACGGGTCGGGACATCGCCTGCATCGGAATCACAAACCAGCCCGAAACCGTAATCGTTTGGGATAGAAATACATCAAACCCGATATATAATGCTATCGTGTGGCAGGACAGACGCACGGCCGACTACTGTAGCAAACTAATCGAAGAGGGCTACACCGAGATGATTCGCGCGAAGACGGGTCTGATTCCCGATGGCTACTTTTCGGCTACGAAATTGAAGTGGATACTGGATAACGTGGAGGGGGCTCGCGAACGTGCAAAGCGTGGCGAGTTGTGTTTCGGCACAGTGGATTCGTGGTTAGTCTGGAAATTTACTCGAGGTAAAAACCATATTACAGACGTAACCAATGCCTCGAGAACAATGTTGTTCAATATCCACACGCTCAGTTGGGACTCAGAGCTGCTAAAACTTTTCGATATTCCAGCCGAGATGCTGCCCGAAGTGAAATCCTCGAGCGAAATATATTGCAATACTGCCACAACACTTTTCTCATCGAAAATACCAATTTCAGGGATAGCAGGCGACCAACAGGCAGCGCTCTTCGGGCAACTCTGCATCGAGTCGGGTATGGCTAAAACCACATACGGAACGGGCTGCTTTCTGATGATGAACTCTGGAGATAAACCCGTAACGAGCCACAATAACCTGTTGACTACCATTGCGTGGCAGGTGGGCGGCAAGGTTACATACGCACTCGAAGGCAGTGTCTTTGTAGGCGGTGCTGCGGTGCAGTGGATTAGAGATGGACTGAAAATAATAAGCGATTCGGCACAAACCGAACAATTAGCCGAGTCGATTAAGGATAGCAACGGAGTCTATTTCGTACCGGCGCTAACGGGACTCGGCGCACCATATTGGGATCAATACGCTCGAGGCACAATCTTCGGACTGACCAGAGGCACGACCATTGCGGATATTGCACGAGCTACGCTTGAGGGTATAGCCTTCGAGGTTCACGACGTACTGCGCGCAATGGAGCAAGATGTAGGCAGTAAGACCCACTCACTGAGAGTTGACGGAGGCGCAGTAGCCAACAACTTTTTGATGCAGTTTCAGGCCGATTTGGGCAATCTGAATGTAATAAGACCCAAGATTATGGAGACTACGGCACTCGGCGCCGCTTACCTCGCAGGACTCGCCGTTGGAATCTGGTCTGATATAGACCAATTGAAAAATAATTGGCAATTCGACCATACGTTCAAGCCGCGCGCCGACCGCTCGACAATGGAACACAAACTAAAGATGTGGCATCGTGCCGTGAGATGCGCTCGAGAGTGGAGTAAGGAAGAGTAACAAAAAACTGTAAACTATGACACCATTTGCAGCCGAATTGTTAGGCACAATGTTTATTTTGATATTGGGGTCGGGCGTAGTGGCAAACGCATTGCTGAACAAGACCAAAGGTGCGAATGCGGGGATATTGGCCATCACTACGGCGTGGGCGCTGGGAGTATTCATCGGCGTGGTGGTAGCTGCACCATACAGCGGCGCTCACCTCAATCCCGCAGTAACATTGGGATTCGCCCTCTGCGGACAATTCCCCTGGAGCGCAGTTGGCACGTACATCATTGCGCAGTTTTTAGGCGCAGCACTCGGCGTAACTCTCATCTGGGCAGTCTACTACGACCACTTCAAAATCACAGACAATACAGAGTCAAAGTTGGCAATCTTCTGCACGTTCCCCGAGATTCGCCATACTGCAACAAATTTCTTCTGCGAATTTTTGGGCACCTTCGTACTGATGTTCATTGTGTTCTACATAACGGGCGGCAGCCTGACTCTGAGCGATACTGCGCAGACTCTGCCCGTCGGACTCGGCAGCATCGGAGCAATCCCCGTAGCATTCACCGTCTGGGGCATCGGACTCGCATTGGGTGGCCCTACGGGTTATGCCATAAATCCTGCACGCGACCTGGCTCCGCGAATGATGCACTCGCTGCTGCCTATGGGCAAAAAGGCGAGCAGCCGCTGGGACTACGCCTGGGTGCCTGTAATCGCACCTCTCTGCGGAGCCTCAGCAGCTGCCCTACTCTACACTATATTATAGATTTATCTTATTCCATAACGAACCTCAACATTTGAGGATACTGTTATTTTGCGGAATTCGATTGCAGGAGTCGATTCCGCTTCATTGCTTTCACCCATACTCCTTGCACTCTTCAACATCACATAATCACCCGCGTATGTTCTGCGTCCCAACGATTCGCGGCACACTATATTAAGCACATTATCTATCTCACAACCTGCACTTTCAGCCAGAACATCGGCTACGCGACGGGCATTCTTCACAGCCTGTCCCATAATTCTGATTTTCTCATCTTCGAGTGTCGAAAGTTCTACACGATTTATTCTCAGCGAATAGACCTTCAACTCCTGCAGCGCAGCGTAAACCTGCCCCACACTCTGAGCATCTGTCAATAGCAGCTCATAATTGCGAGTCTGAACAACTTCGCTCTTGCGAGGATTCTTGCCCACCGTATTGCCGAACATATCCTTTATCGTCAATCGCGTTTCTACGTTAATGCCCAATTGTTTCAAGGCCTTAATCATTTGATTCTGCTGTTCTACGACCGTGGTTTTATCCTTAGGATTCTCCTTAAGCGTAAATCCGATGTAGATTCGGTCGGGAGTGAACTCCTCCTCATAGTAGCCATTGACCTCAATCGAACGGGGCTGCTGAACCTGTGCCCACGATGTTCCCACACCCACCAGCGCAACAAACATCAATACAAAAATCTTTTTCATATCTGTTAATTTTAGTCTATTATTATAGAGCAATTTTCTATCCTCAATCTATCTGTCTTTGTTAAATTTTATTCACTCCCAATCATTTCACCTTTTCTATTTACACAGAACCACCTTCCATGTTTTTCAACCATAGCCTGTCCTTCGGAAAAACTACATGCACAATCATATATGCAAGGAATAACCTCGTTACCTGTTTTGTCGACAAAACCCCACTTCCCATCTCTCTCAACATAAGCCAAACCTTCGGAAAAACTACCTGCATCATCATATATCAAAGGAATAACCTCGTTACCTGTTTTGTCGACAAAACCCCACTTCCCATCTCTCTCAACCATAGCCAAACCTTCGGAAAAACTATATGCATCATCATATATGCAAGGAGTAACCTCTTTGCCTGTTTTGTCGATAAAACCATACTTCCCATCTCTCTCAACCATAGCCAAACCTTCGGAAAAACTATCTGCATAATCATATATGCAAGGAGAAACCTCTTGTCCTGTCTTATCTATAACCCCACACATGTCATTCCTTTTTACTATGGCAAAATTGTTAGAAAATTTACTAACTTCATCGTACCTATTCGTAAGTGGGATAATCAC
>JAZOQL010000305.1:0-11258 GCA_045656065.1 Rikenellaceae bacterium
GGCTACGATCCGACTTTGTTCTCGCGTCAGGAGAGCAACTACTTCAATGGGGATAACGCACGCTCAAGTTTTGATAATCGCAATAGGTTTATGTTCAATAATTTCGGGGTGGCTATTACGGATGTTTACTCAGGAATGGGCTTGAAGTCGTCGACATTTGCCGTTACACTGAACCGCACCATAGACCATAATTCGCGAATGAAAGTGAATGGCTATTCTCCATTTTCGCTGAGCGAGGTGTTGGCTCTCGACCTGAACGGAGTTAAGAATGCCGATATCAGCGGCAGCGGTTCAGGCGATATATACAAGGCATTCTATAATAGCAGTCTGAGTCTGTGGCCTGCGATTCTGGGCTATCAGTCATATTATGTAAATCCGTCGGAAACAACTGATGGCGAGTATTTTGGCGCTATTGAGAACGAGGTTAATCAGTCATTGAGCCAACTCTCAAAGGGGGCTACATTAGATGGTAACTTTTCGTTGGCGCTCAACTTCAACAACGAGTTGTATTTTGGTTTGACCGTAGGTTTGGTTACTATTGACTATCGCGACCGACTCACTTATACTGAAAATAATGTTTCGGGTTCGGAAAGCGAGGTCACATCGATGTCACTGTCGGAGTATCTCAATATCGAGGGCAGCGGCGTGAATTTCAAAGTTGGAGCAATCTACCGCCCTATCCCCGAGTGGCGTCTGGGTATATCTTATCACTCGCCATCGTTCATCAATATGGAAGAGTCGTATATGATGAGAATGCAGACCACTTTTAATAACGGCGATTGGTGTGATAATGATACGCCTGTGAGCGTGAATGAGTATGACCTTCAGACTCCGTCAAGATTGCTGCTGGGAACATCGTTTACTATTGATAAGACTGTGATTCTGTCGGCTGACTACGAACGTGTGTGGTATAATAAAATCTCTATGGACCACCCGATTTACGACCTGAAGAATGACATTTTCAATGAGATTAATGCGCTTGGAGTTCGAGCTACGAATAACTACCGTTTCGGAGGCGAGGCTGTTTTGACTCGAAATGTATTCCTTCGAATGGGTTACGCCCTCTACGAATCGATGTTCTCGGGTGACTCTGACGATTTCAAGAAGGAGAACATCTCGTTGGGTATGGGTTTCAGAAATAGAGATTTTTCGCTGGACTTGGCATATATCTATTCCGAAACAAAATCGTCAGTCTATATGTACAAGACTCAAAGCGTATTGGGTCAGGCAAGCAATAAGTTGATGAAAAATTTCCTTACGGTGAGTCTGGGTTGCCGCTTCTAAATGTAGCGCAGAGGAGTATTAGCGAATTGTTTTTCACTTTTTTTGATATTGACTGAAATTTATCGTAATTTCGCAAAATTATTTTTGTGAAATGAAACGACAAAACAGACCTATATTTTTTGTATTTATGACGCTTTGCTGTGTGCTGGGAATGCTCGGCTGCAGTCAAGGCGTTTTTGATTGTACATATACTATTAGAGTTAGTAATCAGGAGGTTAAGGACTCGACCGAGACGCTTATGACCAGCGGCGTGGTATATCTTTTCTATGCGGATACGATGCACTACCGCGTGGGTGATTGGGCGAGCGCAAGTCGCGGCGTGGTCATCAATCGCAGCACCTCTGCCGAGCTGAAACCATTTGCCAGCGTGAGCCTTGCCGATAGCAATCCGGCGGTATTTACGGGGCTGAATCAAGAGAAACTGATACTTCTGATTTGTGATACACTGACAAAGACCTATGCGTGGAAGGCTGCCGAAGTCTACGAAGAGCTGGAATTGGTTACTGTTCCGGTGCATTTCCGCAGCTGGAAGACAGAGTTCCCGTATCAGGAATCTAATTGGAATTTCAATAAATAAAACCGGTTCGAGATGAAAAAATCAAATGGAATAAATCGTAAGAAATTCAACGGATGGTTTTGGGGATTATTTTTCACTCCAATCCTAATGTTGGCGCTGTTGTTTGCACTGATTGGCTACGGAGCCTTTGGCAAGTTGCCGACTTTCGAAGAGCTGGAAAACCCGCGCAGCAATCTGGCTACCGAAATCTACTCGGCAGACGGTAAGTTGTTGGGTAGTTTTTTCATTCAGAACCGTTCGTTTGTCGATTACAACGACCTGTCGCCCTATCTGGTTCAGGCGTTGATTGCCACCGAGGATACCCGTTTTTACAACCACTCGGGAATCGACTTCAAGGGTCTGGCTCGTGTAGCGGTCAGAACGCTGCTCTTGGGAGACAAAAGTCAGGGTGGGGGTAGTACCATATCCCAGCAGTTGGCGAAGAACCTATACCGTACTCGCGAGGACCCGAGATTGGTAATCGCAAAGCTCAAGGAGTGGATTACGGCTCTGATGCTCGAGTACAACTACACCAAGGAGGAGATTATTGCGATGTATTTCAACACGGTAGAATACGGCAGCAATGCCTTTGGTATAAAATCTGCGGCTCGGACATTCTTCAACAAGTTGCCGTCGACGCTGACTGCCGAAGAGGCTGCGATGCTGGTCGGCGTAGTCAAGGCTCCGACGCGATATAGTCCGAGACTCAATCCCGAGCGTGCACTGCAACGCCGCAATACGGTTTTGACGAGAATGGAGGCACGTGGATTTTTGGCTAAAGAGATGAAAGATTCGATATCGGCGCTGCCCATAGCTCTGGATTACACGCCCATATCACACAACGAGGGTACGGCTACGTATTTCCGCGAGATGTTGCGTCTGACTATGACTGCCAAAAGACCCGAGAAGAGTGCATATCAGACCGATTGGGACTATCGTCAGGAGGTGAAACAGTGGGACGAAAATCCGCTCTATGGCTGGTGTCTGAAGAATAAAAAGGCAGATGGTACGAATTATGACCTCTACCGAGACGGTCTGAAGATTTACACTACGATTGATTCGCGTATGCAGCGATATGCCGAGGAGGCGCTGGTTTCGCAGATGGAGAAATCTATTCAGCCTGCGATGGATGCGCAGGTGAGCTCGTCGAACACCCTGTTCAACGACCTTGAGCCTGAAGATGTTGACCGAATCATCAATAATGCGATGCGCCAGAGCGACCGCTACCGAATGCTGAAGAAGTCAAATCTGACTCACGACCAGATAATTGCGACCTTTGACCAGAAGAGCAAGATGAAGATATTCACTTATAAGGGGGTGCGAGATACGGTTATGACGCCGAAGGATTCGATACTTCACTATAAGCGTTATATGCGCGCAGGTTTCGTAGCAATGGACCCTGCTACGGGTTATGTTAAGGCGTATGTCGGAGGCCCCAATTTCCGCTATTTCAAATATGATGCAGTAAAGCAGGGTCGCCGTCAGGTAGGTTCTACGATAAAGCCGTTCATCTATACCTTTGCGATAGACCATTTGGGGCTGAGTCCTTGTACTGCGGTGCCGAATATGCCCGTAACAATCGAAACCTATACGGGCGATGCTTGGCAGCCCAAAGAGGCCGGAAAAGTGGTCTATGACGGCGCACTGAAGCCGCTGTGGTGGGGATTGGCACAGAGTCGCAATAACTATTCGGCGTGGATTATGAAACAGGCGCGTCAGCCAGGTGCCGTAGCCGATTTCATTCACAAGATGGGTATCCGCAGCTATGTCGATCCGGTGTTTGCGATGTGTCTGGGTACATCTGACTTTTCGTTGTATGAGATGGTCGGAGCCTATACTACCTACGCAAATAAGGGTGTCTATTCCGAGCCGATGTTCGTCACCCGCGTCGAGGATCGTCAGGGCAATCTGTTGGCTGAGTTCTCGGTGAATACTGTTGATGCAATCAGCGAGCAGACAGCCTACACTATGGTTCAGATGATGCAGAACGTTGTGAATAAGGGCACTGCGGGCAGATTGCGTTGGATGTACAATTTCAAGGGCGAGTTGGCTGGCAAGACGGGTACGTCGCAGAATGGTTCAGATGCGTGGTTTATGGGCGTAGTTCCGCGTCTGGTCTCAGGCGCGTGGGTCGGAGGCGAAGACCGAAGTGTGCATTTGACCTCAAAGGGCGAGGGTGCTACGATGGCGTTGCCTATTTTTGCGACCTTTATGCAGAAGGTTTATGCCGATAAGTCGCTGGGAATAAGCGAGTCAGATATGTTCCCGGTGCCGATGGGAGCCAAGAAGATTGATTGCGAGCTCGAGGACTTTGAGTCGCAGTCGCAGAACGAGGTTACAAATGAAGATGAATTTTTTGATTAAGCAGAGATGAAGATTAAGAATTGGTTAATAGCAGCATTGTTGTTGTCTGTGGTAAGCTGCTCTAAATCAGATGATACGATAGATACTCAGGAGAAGGCGTTGGTTGATTTCCTGACTCAGAAGCAGTTCGATTACGTTGATATGAAGGGAGTCTATCGTTATACGCTCGGGACATCGGCTGGGTCGGAAACCGTTGCAGAGGGCGATTCGATAGCTTTTTATTATAGTGGTTATCAATTTAATAACTCTCGCGAATATGGTTTTGGAGCCTACTTTTACGGCAATATCTATGAAGATGCTGCCAGGGATAAATTCGACACTCTTGCGATGAAGTTCACTCCCGACCGCATTCGCGTGGGTCACGGCAATTTGGCGGGTCTGGATAAGGCGTTGCCGGGAGTTCACTGCGGCGATACGGTGCTGATTTATATGACCTCGGAGTATGCTTATGGACAGGCTGGTTGTTACGTGGTGCCTAAATCTAAATCGGTTGTATTTAAGGTTATTATAGACTCAGTTTGGCGCAGATAATTTGGCGTCAGAGCGCGAAACAGGGTGGTGCAGCAGAGTGTTGCATCACCTTTTTTTGTGGGAAAAGTGTGCGATTAGCGATTCTCTGCGAGTTGGGCGAGCATCTGTTCTGAGTTCTTGCCCGTTGAGGGGTTTACCCATTGGGGTGCAACCTCTGTGAGCGGGTTCAGCACAAATTCGCGAAATTGAATCAGTGGGTGGGGTATGGTGAGTCTTCTGCTGCGAATGACGGCGTTGTCAATGTAGAGTATATCTATGTCCATCGTCCGCGATGTGTAGCCGTTCTTATTGACGGGGCGCACACGACCGAGCTCGGATTCAATCTGCTGAGTCGTGTCGAGCAGCTCGAGTGGCGAAAGCGGCGTCTCGATAATAATCACCTGATTCTTAAACAGGTTATCACTTTCGAATCCCCACGCCTCGGAGGTGTAGATTTTGGATTCGGCAACAATTTCGCCTGCTCGTTGAGCGATGAGTTCCCTCGCCTGAACCATCGACTTGTCAATATCTCCGAGATTTCCCCCTGTCAGCAGTACGGCTTTCATAGCTATTTCTTATAAACGAGTTTGCTCAGTTGCAGTGCGAAGTGGCTCAGAATGATTTTGGGGTTGCCGTTTTGAGCAATCTGTGCGCGAGCCGATTCGAATTGGTTGAGTATTGCCAGAAAATTTTCGCTGTGGATATAGGGTGCAATCTTGCGACACAGCTCGAGTTCCTCGCCCGAGGTGTAGACAATTTCGCCCATATTCATATTAATCATATAGCACTCTCTCAGCACGCGAATGGCATTATTAAAGAATAGTTTTTTCTCTTCGCGGCCCAGCTCTGCGACATTTTCGCTCCAGTCCAGCAGCTCGAGGTGTCGGTTTACGGCCGAGTATGAGAGCAGTTGTCTGAGAAGTTCGAGGTTTTCCGAGTCGGTTTGAGACGATTCGATAAGACTTACGGCTCGGATATAGTCGCCCATACTGAGTCGTGCGATATGTTCTGCGCCCTCGTCTGTGAGGTTGAATTTCCGAGCAAGGGTCTCTTTGAGCAGTTGCGCGTCGATGCTGTGCAGCGGTACAGATTGAGTCCTCGACAATATGGTTTTGATGATTCCTTCGGGTGATGCGCTGACAAACAGAAAGATAGTCTTATCCCAGGGCTCCTCGATGATTTTGAGCAGCGTATTCGACGTTCCCTCCTTCATTCGTTCTGGCAGCCAGACAATCATAATTTTATATTCCGATTCAAATGACTTGAACGACAGTTTGCGCAATATTTCATTTGCATCTTGTTGGTTGATATTGCCCTGCTGGTTGCCGATTTGGATTTTTCGATACCATTGAGATTCATCGAAGTAGCCGCCTGTTTCGAGCACAATTTCGCGCCACGGAGCAATCAGGTGGTCGCTTTGTGCCGCTGCATTATCCGACGCCGTAGAGAGTGGCGACTTGTTCACAGGAAATACGAAGTGCAGGTCTGGGTGTGCTAACTGTTGAATCTTTTGACACGATGGGCACTGGCCGCACGAGTCGCCATTTTGACGATTGGTGCAGTTGAGATATTGCGCGTATGCAATGGCCAGTGGCAGCGCACCCCAGCCGCTGGCTCCGGTAAAAATCTGAGCGTGGCTCACTCGGCCGAGGTCTACGGTTTCGGCGAGCTTGCGTTTTATTTCGTCTTGACCTATGATATCCGAAAATTTCATTTGCTAATCTTGAAGGTGAAGTGTTTTTGCATTATGTAGCTATAAACCACTGTGATGCAGATGGTTATTATTTTGGCTATTTCGGCGTGGATATTTGCTGCCTCGACAAATAGTTTCAGGCAGATGTAGTTGAGCAAAATCGAGCCGCAGACTACAAGTAGATATCTCTTGAGTTGTTGGAATTGTTTTAGTTGTGAACCAGGGAATACAATATTACGGTTTAGCCAAAATCCTGTGAAAAATGTAATCGGGAATTCGATAATGAAGGCTGCGATGTGAGCCGAGATGACCACAATGCCTAAATTCAGCATCTGCTCTCTCAAAACGAAATTATACAGCACGAAGTACAGCACCCAATCCAACACAAGGTTTGTCCCTCCGCAGACTCCGTATCTGAATGTCTGCAGTGGCATTATCTTGCGAAACGGCAAGATATAGAATAGGTCAATGAATCGTGTGATAGTATTTACAATGCTCATTTTTTAATATCTTTAAGTTTGGCTTGCAGGTCGTACATCTGGTCGCGGAATTGTGCTGCGGCAACGAAGTCGAGCTTTTTGGCTGCATCTTCCATAGCTGTTTTGCGTTGTTCAATCATCGATTCCAGCTCCTCGGCCGTAATGTATGGTCGGTTTGTGTCGGCAACCATCAGTCCGCTATATCCAGCCAGCGGGTAGTCTTGAGTTTCGGTCTGCTGAGCCACTCTGCCCAGCGAGAGTTGTGCCGAGCGAGACGTAGTTTTAGGCGTTATCGAGTGTCGTTTGTTGTACTCAATCTGCACCGAGCGACGACGGTTTGTTTCGGTTATTGTTGCGCGCATCGAGTCGGTTATTCGGTCGGCATACATAATGACGTGTCCGTCGGCGTTGCGCGCAGCGCGGCCTGCTGTCTGGGTCAGCGAGCGGGTCGAGCGCAGGAATCCCTCTTTGTCGGCGTCCATAATAGCCACGAGTGCGACCTCGGGCATATCCAGCCCCTCACGCAGCAGGTTTACCCCAATCAGCACATCAAATACATCTGCGTGCATATCGTCGAGAATCTGTATTCGTTCGAGCGTATCCACGTCCGAGTGAATATATCTACACCTTATCCCGAGTCGTTCGAAATAGGTATTCAACTCTTCAGCCATACGTTTGGTCAGCGTAGTAACCATAATTTTCTGTCCGCGACCTGTGCGTAGTTCTATTTCGTCGAGCAGATTATCTATTTGTCCGTCAGTGGGTCTGACTTCTATTTCGGGGTCGAGCAGTCCTGTCGGGCGGATTAGTTGTTCGACGACTACGCCTTCGGACTTGCAGAGTTCGTAGTCTGCCGGCGTAGCGCTGACATATACACATTGTCCGATGAGTGATTCGAATTCGGGGAATTTCAGCGGGCGGTTATCTATTGCAGCCGACAGACGGAAACCATACTCTACGAGGTTCCGTTTGCGCGAGTAGTCGCCACCGTACATTCCGCGCACCTGTGGAATCGTAACGTGGCTCTCATCTATGACCGTAAGGAAGTCTTTGGGGAAGTAGTCGAGCAGACAGAACGGGCGACTGCCTGCGGGTCTGCCGTCAAAGTAGCGAGAGTAGTTCTCAATGCCCGAGCAATACCCCAACTCCTTAATCATCTCCAGGTCGTACTCTACACGTTGTTTCAGTTTTTTAGCTTCAGCAGTTTTTCCCTGTTCGATGAATGCTTCACATTCGCGAGTCAGGTCATATTGAATCAACTTGATAGCGCGATGCATTCTCTCTTTCGTGCTGACAAAAATCGTAGCCGGATATATGATTATATTGTCCAAACGTTCGATTTTCTGGCCAGAGACGGGATCGAATGAGGATAGCTCCTCAATTTCGCGGTCGAACATTACGACTCGGTATGCGATGTCGCCGTATGCGGGGAATATGTCAATCGTATCGCCCTTGACTCTGAATGTTCCGCGTTTGAAGTCCATTTCATTTCGCGAGTACATTGCATCGACCAGCGAGTAGAGTATTCTGTTTCGGTCAATCATCTGACCGCGTCGCAGTTCGAGTGTATTTTCGTGGAAATCCTCAGGGTTGCCTATACCATACAGACACGACACCGAAGATATAACTATGATGTCGCGCCGCCCCGAGAGCAGAGCCGAGGTAGTGCTCAACCTCATTTTTTCGATGTCGTCATTAATCGAGAGGTCTTTTTCGATGTAAGTGTCCGTAGTCGGCAGATAGGCTTCGGGCTGGTAGTAGTCGTAATATGACACGAAATACTCAACTATGTTATCCGGGAAAAATGCCTTGAATTCGCCGTAGAGTTGCGCAGCAAGTGTCTTGTTGTGAGATAGAATTAAAGTTGGGCGGTTCAGTTGAGCGATGACATTCGCCATAGTGAATGTCTTGCCCGAACCGGTAACACCCAGCAGGGTCGAGTGCGGAGTCCCCGACTTGATAGCCTCAACGAGTTGTTCGATAGCCTGAGGCTGGTCGCCCGTAGGTTTGTATTGTGATACCAACTTGAAATTCATAACTCACAAAAATAGGGATAAATTTTCAGATTCCCAATATCTGCGCTCGTTTTGAAAATTTTTGAAAAATTTATTACTAAAAAAATGGACATTAGAGTATTTATCGCTACTTTTGCGACAACGCCCTCCTAATTGTAGAGGGTATTATTAACTTAATGACATTAAACAATGAAAAAGAAAATTTTTGCAGTTCTATTGTGCCTTTCTGCAATAGTCGGAGCTTCGTTTGCACAACGTCCTAAGGTTTCTAAAAAGAAATCTAAAGCACCGATAACATTTTTTCAAACAAAAGAGGATTCACTTGCTGCAACATACGAACATTTGGCGTTATCGAGAGGTGAGTTTCTTACGTCTGCGATTGAACAAATAATTATTCCTAAAGGTGGTTCTACCCATATTAAATACGTATTTGATAACAGATACATATATCGAATTGTCGTTGAAGATACGGGAGAAGAGACAACTGCTGAAGATATCAAGAACGGAGTTTGGATTGCAACAGTTAGCCCCGAACGGACAAAATGGATAAAGGTTAATGTTTATGAAAGAAGAACAATAGGAGAATATACTGGTAATCCTCAAATTAAGGAGTCTATTAATGAGTCTGGTTATCGAGTAATTGTTGTTGATCCTGCAAAGTATGATAGCATAATGACTGAGTATAAAAAAGTTGAAAACGATTACAAAAAGCACCGTAATTTTACAAATAAACTTGCAGGTGGGGATTGGATTGATTTCAAAACTGGCAAAATCAAATAAGTTCTACCTCAGCTAAACGCAGACCGCCCGACTCGTACTGAGCCGGGCGGTTTGGTGTTTTTTCGAGTTTAGAGTCTTTTAAGCGCTGCTCGTATAGCATCTTCCACGCTGATGTTTGGCGACTCTTTGACAATTTCGCGCAGCACCTTTTCCGAGGCTGCCTTTGAGAATCCCAACATCTTGAGCGCATCAAGCCCTTCGTCCATTATTGCCGAATTTTGAGCCACTTGAGTGTCGCTCTGAGCTGCAACGCCTGCGGAATTGACCTTATCCTTCAGCTCGACAATAATCTTTTGCGCAGTCTTCAGCCCCAAGCCCTTGACTGTCTTGAGCATCTGTGCCTGTTCGTTGTAGATTATACTGCTCAGTTCGTCAGACTTGAATGTCGACAGAATCATTCGAGCCGTATTTCCGCCTACACCCGACACGCCTATCAGCAATCGGAACAGTTCGCGCTCTTCACGCGTAGCAAATCCATACAACAACTGAGCATCTTCGCGCACGATGTAGTGAGTATAGAGACGGGTACGGCTCTGGCTACCCACTGCGGTAAATGTCTGCAACGAGATGTTTATTATATATCCTACGCCACCTGTGTCGATTACGGCATAAGTGGGAGTAAGGTCTGCAACTGCGCCTTCGATGTATTCGTACATAGTTTAGATTACGATATTTACAATCTTACCCGGAACTACGATAACCTTCTTCGGAGCGCGTCCTTCTGTGTACTTTTCAGATGCAGGGTCTGCCAGGACTGCAGCCTCAATCTCTTTTGGCGAGAGTCCTGCTGGCAGAGTCACTTTGAAGCGCATCTTGCCGTTGAACGATACGGGATATTCAATCGAACTTTCCACAAGGAATTTCTCTTCATAGCGCGGGAACGCTGCGTCACATACCGAAGTTTCGTGACCCAACAGGTGCCACAACTCTTCGGCCATATGGGGTGCAAACGGAGCTATCAGTGCAGTCAGCGGCTCTATGATTTCGCGTTTGTTGCATTTCAAATCCGAGAGTTCGTTCATACATATCATAAATGCCGATACTGCGGTGTTGAACGAGAAGTGTTCGATATCTTCCGAAACCTTTTTGATTGTCTTGTGCAGAGTCTTCAACTCTTTTTCGTTAGCCTTTTCTTCCGAGAATCCGACATTGCCCTCCTTGTCGAAGAACATTCTCCAGAATCTGCGCAGGAATTTGTGTACTCCGTCGATGCCGTTTGTATCCCACGGTTTTGATTGTTCCAACGGACCCAGGAACATTTCGTACATTCTCAAGGTATCTGCGCCATATTGTTCTACGATGCTGTCGGGATTAACCACATTGAACATCGATTTCGACATCTTTTCAATTGCCCAGGTGCAGACAAACTTTCCATCTTCGAGTATGAATTCTGCATCTTTGGCCTCTGGATTCCACGCTCTGTACGCATCAATATCAAGCACATCGTTTTTCACGATATTCACATCTACGTGGATTTCCTGCGTGTCGTATTCTTTAGCCAGACCCGCAGATACAAAGGTATTTGTGCCTTTTATTCTGTGAACGAAGTTCGAGCGACCCTGAATCATACCTTGATT
>JAZOQL010000306.1:0-4547 GCA_045656065.1 Rikenellaceae bacterium
CTTCGCAACGCGCTTTTCAATGGTCTCTGGCGAGTCCGTAGCTCGCAGCGTCAATCGGCGACGCAACTCCTCAATCGACGGCGGCATTATAAAGATTGACAGCGCATTAGCTCCGAAAATCTTTTTGATATTGAGCCCGCCTTTAACGTCGACGTCAAAAATTATAACATTGTTATTTGACCAGATTCGGTCAATCTCCGAACGCAGCGTTCCGTAGCAGGTGCCCGAATAAACCTCTTCCCACTCAACGAATTGATTATCTGCAACTTTTTGTTTAAAGTCGCTCTCGCTCAAAAAGTAATAATCCTGACCGTCGACCTCACTGCCTCGAGGTGCTCGAGAGGTGGCCGAAATCGAGAACTCCAACTGCTTGAATTTCGTTAGTAAGTGTTTGATAATCGTACTCTTACCCGAACCAGACGGTGCTGAAAATATGACAACTTTTCCTTCCATTAAAGCAAATTCAATAATTGTTCCTTGATTTTTTCGAGTTCGTCCTTCATCTGAACTACAATTTTCTGAATCTCAGCGTGATTGGCTTTCGAACCGAGCGTGTTGATTTCACGACCAATCTCTTGTGCAATGAATCCAAGTTTGCGACCCGGAAAGTCGTCATTATCAGCTACTTCTCGGAAGTAATTCAAGTGATTATTCAGGCGGACTTTCTCTTCAGTAATGTCCAATTTTTCGAAATAAAATATCAATTCCTGCTCGAGACGATTATTGTCTACCGAAATTGTCAGCGTTGCAAGATTTTCCAATAAACGATTTTTTATTCCTGCAACTCGCTCTTGTTCAAATGGTTCCACTGTTTTTGCAAGAGCGCGAATCTTTTCAATACGATTCAGAAGGTCGTTAATCAACACCGCACCCTCTTGTTTTCGGAACTCAATAATATTCTCAAGTGCCTTATTTACAGTGCTTTT
This sequence comes from Rikenellaceae bacterium, assembly GCA_045656065.1. Lineage (GTDB taxonomy): Bacteria > Bacteroidota > Bacteroidia > Bacteroidales > Rikenellaceae > CAJGBR01. The sequence continues at coordinate 927 of JAZOQL010000306.1, forward strand.
GAGCGCTGAGATTTCATCTTCACTCACCTCGTTCGACTCGGCTTTCATCACGTCTGGCAATCTGAGAATCGCCTGCACGCTCTGTTCGTGGTTCATCGAAAAACCAAGCTCCTGAGACAGCTCGAACAGCTGATGGTAGTAGCTCTTATATATGTCGCGATTTATCTGACAAAGTGCTGATTCTTTGCAAGTTTCAACGTTTATATAAACATCTACTTTACCTCGATTGAGCTGTTTTGATACCTCTGCGCGAATCCAACTTTCACACTCGCGATAGATAGCAGGAGCTTTAATTGAAAGGTCTAACTGCTTACTATTCAAGCTCTTAATCTCTACTGTAATTTTTTTGCCGGCAATCTCGACGGTCGATTTGCCGTAACCTGTCATTGAATGTATCATCGTTTAACTGTTTTAATTATTCCACTTTTTTTCCAACGCCCTGATAAATAGTATGTTACTGCGCCTAACATACCTGCTGTCCAGCCTATCGGGAATGACCACCAAATGCCTGTATAACCAAATTCTGTCGACAGGTAGGCTGCAGCCGGAACTCTGATGAACCATAGCGCAACCAATGTCGTGAGCATTGGAAATATCGTGGCTCCGACTCCTCGCAGCATTCCGTTGAAAATGAACATTATACCAAATATAATGTAGAAGGAGTTCAATACGACCAGACACTCTGCGCCAATCTTTATTACTGATGGGTCGTCGGTGAACAACATCATTATATTTTTGCCAAATAAAATTATGAACGTGTTGATTATAAGGCAGGTAGTAATGGTCATTAGAAGTGTTGCTTTAAGTCCTCGTTTGATTCTTGTGAGGTTGCCTGCTCCCATATTTTGACCTACAAATGAGGTGAGAGCTGCTGCGAAATTCATTACGGGAAGCGCAATCAGCGAGTCGATTCTCTGAGCCGTTGTGTATGAGGCGGTTATCTCAAATCCAAATTTATTGACAATGCCCATAAGCGCCATCATTCCCACAGCTACGCACACCTGCTGAATGCCCGTAGGCAGACCAAGTCGCAAACACTGGCTGAATATGTAGTTATTAAACTTCAGTCTCAGCAGGTCGATTCTCAGTAAACTGCTCTTGCGATTGACCCACCAGATTGATAATAAGAACGATATGCCTTGTGAAACAATCGTAGCCCAAGCTGCACCTTTGACGCCCCAGTCGAATGCCAAAATAAATAGCAAATCGAGTATAATGTTTAAAATCGAGGCTACAATCAGAAAGTAGAGCGGCGTTTTTGAGTCGCCCAAGCCGCGCAATATCGCTGCTACGCTGTTGTACCCGAACAGCAAAATCGACCCTCCGAGATATATCTGCAAGTAGTCGGTGCCCATCGGCAAGGACTCCACAGGCAATCGCATCAGACGCAATATGTCGTCACTCAAAAAATATCCGGCAATGGATACGATGGCACCCATTACCAATAGAAATATAAATAAGGTGTCTGAAGTCTTTTGAATGCGGTCAATTTTCTTTGCTCCGAAGTATTGCGAGATGACTACCGAGGCTCCGATGCCTATGCCCGTCACAAGGGCTGTGGTCATAAAGACTACGGGGGTGCTGGCTCCTACGGCTGCAAGTGCTTCGGTGCCAATGGATTGTCCAACGATTATGGTGTCTACGAGTTGGTAGAGCTGCATAAACAGATTTCCCAACATCATCGGCAGCGCAAAGCGCAATATCTGGCGCCACTCCGAACCCTGTGTGAAATCGTTTATTTTCATCTCTCGATACTTTTGCTTAATCCTACAAAGGTCGTAATTATTATCTGTTTCTCAAAATTTAGCAGGCTATTCGTTCACCAAGATATTTGTTGTGCACGTGGAAATAGGTCAACAATGAAACTGTGATAGCGCAGATATCTGCCGATGCAAATCCATACCAAATGCCGTTCAAGCCCCAGATGTGAGCTCCGATGTAGACTGCCGGTATGAGAAATATTATCTGGCGCGAAAGCGATAATATGATGGATTGCAGAGCTTTGCTTATTGATAAGAAGAATTGTCCTATTATAATAGGTAGAGCCACGGCCGGCGTGAGTATCGCACATATTTGTAACCCTGATGATGAGATTGAAATCAGCGTTTCGTCATTGGTGAATGCTGAGACCAAAAACTCAGGAAAGAATGTTGTGCTGATGAAAAACAGCGTGCAGACGACTACTCCACAGCGAACCGTCAGCCATAACGTAGCCTTAACTCGGTCGTAGTGGCGTGCTCCGTAGTTGTATCCCACAATTGGCTGCATTCCCTGAGACAACCCCAACAACAACATTACCATAAACATAAGAAAACTGTTTATGATTCCGAATGCTCCGATTGCAAGGTCGCCACCGTGTTTATACAGCAGATTATTCATTATGATATTCACGCAGGCTGCTACGGCATTGACCAAAAACGGTGACAGTCCGATTGAAAAAATATTATACATAATGCGCTTTTCAAGTTTCAGACTCGAGCGTGAAAAATGCACCGGGTGTTTCGTGTTGAAGAAGTGGCCGAGCGCGAATATCGAACCAATAAACATCGAAATCACCGTAGCCCAAGCTGCTCCTGCAATGCCCAAATCCAACCAGAAAATAAATATTGGGTCTAAAATAACATTCAGTATAGCTCCTAACAGAATGACAAACATCGAGTTGCGAGGGTGACCTGCCGAGCGCATAATGCTGGCAAAATTGAAAGTCAGATTTGTGAATATGCTACCCGGGATTACCACCTTGAGATACTCTTTGGCATAGGGTATTGTTTGTTCGCTGCCGCCGAATGCAATCAAAATCTCGTCGAGCCAAGTCATTGATATCGAGATGAGTATAGCTGACAGCACAAATGTCATTACGATACTATTGCCTAAGATTTTCTGAGTCCACGGGATATCTTTCATTCCAAGAACGATTGAGACTCGGGCGCTGGCACCGGCTCCGACCAGCGTGCCTATGGCTGTTACGAACGACATCAGCGGAAGGGTTAGTGCTAAACCGGAAATCGCCATCGGACCTACGCCGTGACCAATGAATACTCGGTCAACGATGTTGTAGATTGACAGCACGATTGTGCTCGTGATTGCGGGAATCGCAAAACGCAACAATAGCGTGGAGATTTTCTCAGTCTCTAACGATAGGTATGTCGATTCGATACTTTTTGTTTTACTCATTGTTTTTCCGTCTTTAATTATGTGCGCAACTACACTTTAAGAGAATTTTTTTTATTTCATCTCTTTGGCACAGTTATTGAACTTTCTTGTGTACAATGAAAGCAACAAGGTTTCTTCATTTATTTAAGTTTGGGTTAGTAGTTTGTTTGGCGGTTACCGTGATGGTCCCCGCCAAATGTTTTTTTATTTTGTACGTTCCTCGATTGTTGCTCTCAATTTATTGTTGTGTCTCTTTATTTGTTCGATAATTTCTGTAATGTTCTGAGCCACGCGAACCACGTCGAAGTCATTGATATAGCCTATTTTACACTCATCGTTATACTCCTTTTGGGCATCTGCTTCCATTTGTTGCTCGAAGTAGTCTATTGCGCTGAGTCCCAATGACTTCACTTCCTCTTGAGCCGAAATCTTGCCGTGAATCGTTAAGTCGATATAACGGGCGTATTT
>JAZOQL010000307.1:0-1423 GCA_045656065.1 Rikenellaceae bacterium
TGTTGAACGGTACTCAGTTTATGAGCTCTTACGGCGTATGGTCGCTGCTCAAGGCTCAAGACCTGAGCGCGTGGGCAGACCGCATTGCGGCAGTTTCACTCGACGCATTCGACGGCCGAATCGAACCTTTCTGCGACCAAGTGCACATCGTTCGCGGACACAAAGGTCAGCTGGTGACTGCTCGCCGAATGAGAGAGTTGCTCGAAGGTAGCGAAATCATCACTCGCCACAAAAATCACGTACAGGACCCATACTCGTTCCGTTGCATTCCTCAGGTTCACGGAGCATCGAAAGACTCTATTGAATATGCAGCATTCGTGCTCGAAAACGAAATCAATAGCGTAACAGACAACCCAACCGTATTCCCTGAAGATGATATGGTAGTCTCAGCCGGTAACTTCCACGGACAACCCATTGCCCTTGTAATGGACTTCCTTGCTATCGCAGTGGCAGAATTGGGTAATATCTCTGAACGACGCATTTACAGATTGATTTCTGGCACTCGCGAATTGCCGAGCTTCCTTGTTGCAAAACCGGGTCTTAACAGCGGTTTTATGATTCCTCAATATACAGCAGCATCAATCGTAAGCCAATCAAAAGGTCTGTGTATGCCTGCATCTGTGGACTCGATTCCATCATCACAGAGTCAGGAAGACCACGTAAGTATGGGTTCGAATGCCGCAACAAAACTTGCTCGCGTAGTGCTCAACACCGAACGAGTATTGGCAATCGAGTTGATGAACGGCGCTCAGGCGTTGGAATTCCGCCGCCCTGCACGTTCGTCGGCACACAACGAAGAGCTGCTCAGCAACTATCGCAAGGTAGTTCCTTTCGTAGATAATGATGTGATTATGTATCCTTTGATTGAGGCTTCAATCCAATTCCTGAGAAACAACAGATAGATGAAACTGCTCGTTAAAAATATTGCACTCATAGTCGGAATCGAAACTCAAAATCGCGAACGTATCTGCAATGGAGATATGAACAATGTAGATATGTGTCCCGATGCGTGGCTGACTGCCGAGAACGGAAGAATCACCGGATTCGGCTCAATACACGACAAGAAACAGCCAGACGAAAAAGATTTCGACCAAGTTGTAGATGCCAAAGGTGGAATGCTCTACCCGTCGTTCTGCGACTCGCATACGCATATCGTCTACGCTGGCAGCCGCGAACGAGAATTTCTCGATAAGATTCACGGACTGAGCTACGAAGAGATTGCTCGAAATGGTGGCGGCATTCTCAATTCGGCAGACCTCCTGAGAGAAACATCTGAAGACGAACTCTACGAACAGGCGATGGAGCGTGTAAGAGAGATTGCAAGAATGGGTACAGGCGCAGTCGAAATCAAGAGCGGTTACGGACTCTCAACTGAAAGCGAATTGAAAATGTTGCGTGTGATTCGTCGCATAAAAGAGAGCAT
>JAZOQL010000308.1:0-1001 GCA_045656065.1 Rikenellaceae bacterium
AGCAAGACGATGCAGACGTCCAACTGGTTCGAGCAGTTCATCAAGGCATACACCCAAGTCGAGTGTACGCTCGGTGACAAGGCTTTTTCCCGCCTTATGGCTCACGCTGGAGAAATCATCCTTGACGGATGTACTGATACACAGGGGTGGCTTTCGCAGTTCCGTCAGTTCCTTTAATAGCAAACGAAACACAATTGAGTGTTATAATAATTTTCATTATGATTAAAGTCAATTACGACAGGGAAGCTGGCACAAGGTGTTCGGCTCCCACAGAAGAAACAACATTAGTTTTTAACCTTTCAAGCTCAGGAAATTTTCCTTCTACGAAGAGAATCCCCGGGCAGCGTCCGTCCTTTGAAGACTCGGCAAAGTACAGGAACCTGAAAAAATCCATTATGCGATATCGGGAAGTGTACGCACCTATCTTGATTACCGCCGATGGGTACATCCTTGACGGAAACAACCGACTAAAAATTGTCAAGGAACTATGGGAAAAGGGTGTTGACGTAAAAGTCAAAGTGCTTATTGCAAACAACATCCCGCCTAAAATTGTGCAACTTCTTATGGACTTGCAGGACGGCAAATCTTGGAGCGGTGAAGACTTCATCCGTTCACAGGCGGAAATCGGCAACAAGCCCGCACAATACATCCTTGAACTATCCGAGCGTAAAGTCGGCTTCAACCAGCGTGGTATCTTCGGACTGCGTAACGCACTCGTACTGACATACGGCGGAATCCCTTCGGATAACATTATGCCGGTAGACTTGGATCCTATGGTTGTAGTCGAGGCTGAAAGATTGTTCGAAGAGTTGAACACCATCCTGACTATGGGTAACTCCGGTAAAGTGCATATCCGTCAGAACAATTGGAGCGAGACATTCGTAAAGGCGTGGAGACGTATCCGTACGAACAACGTCAATACGATGAAAGAAGATGAAGAAGGAGTCAAGACAACCATTGACACAAAAGTGTTGAACAATATGATTGATGAACTCGGTATC
>JAZOQL010000309.1:0-4616 GCA_045656065.1 Rikenellaceae bacterium
ATGTATCTAACGCGTGGAAAAAATGGCAAGGCGAAATGAAGGGTCTCAAACGTTTGGGTACCGTAGAGAAAAAACGCCAGCTCGAGAGAGAATTCACAGAATGGGCAAAGGATAAACCTGAATACCGCAACATCGTGAGCGAAATGGGCGCAATGTATGGCGAACTCGAAAAATACGCATTGATGACCGACTACTATGTAGAGGCATTCCGCGCAATGGAGTTCGTGGCATTTGCTGAACGTCTTTCAAAAATGGAAGGCAAAGATAAGATGATTGCTGCCGGCAAGGGTTACTTCAAAAACTATGTAACTCAAATCGACAAGGAGATCTCTCTGATGTTGTTTGACGAATACACAAAGAACGTTCCTATGGAGTATCGCGGTTGTGAACATTGCAAAAAGTGTGATAACAGACCTGCTTGCGAAGTAATCGAAAACATCTTTGCTAATTCGGCATTGGTAGACCAGGCTAAGTTTGACGCACTGATGGCAAGAGAAGATGCAGAAAAGGCTCTGGCAGAGGACATTGCAATGAAGTTCTTTGTTAAGTTCAGAGATGCCTTCAACAAAAACGTGGCTCCGAAATACAAAGAATTGAACGCACGCATCACAAACAGCTATCGCACCTATATGCGCGGTTTGATGGCATTCCAACCTGAACGTCCGTTCTACCCAGACGCAAACCTGACACTGAGAATAGCATACGGCAAGGTGGCAGGCTACAAGCCCGCAGACGGCGTTACATACAAGAGCCACACAACAATCGACGGCATTATGCAAAAGGATAATCCAGAGATTTATGACTATGACATTCCGCAACGACTCAGAGATGTTTACGCAGCCAAAGACTACGGCCGCTGGGCAGTAAACGGCACCGTACCCGTAGCATTCCTTGCTGCAAACCACACAACAGGTGGTAACTCTGGTAGTCCGATTCTGAATGCTCGCGGCGAATTGCTGGGTGCAAACTTCGACCGCACCTGGGAAGGCACAATGAGCGACTTGGAATATGACCCAGAAGTTTGTCGCAACATCTCGGTGGATATTCGCTATGTGCTGTTCGTAATCGACCGAATCGGCGGCGCAAGCTACCTGTTCGACGAAATGAAATTCGCTAAAAAACTGAAATAATCCCCACCAAGGATTTTTTTCAATCAAACAAAACAAGTGCAGCCGATGTGGCTGCACTTGTTATTTTTGTTAATACCTTAATGTTATTTTTTGCTGAGAGAGAGGATTACTGTGAAAGTTTCGAAAGTATCCATAAACTCCTTCTCCAATGCGGCAATCTGTGCGGCATTGAGTGTTAAGCCCTCGTTCTCCTTCTCTACAAGGTCAACCATACCGCCCAACCAAGCAGCCTGCTTAGGAATGATGATGAAAAGGCGGTCGCCGTCCTCGTCGGGGAACGATGTTGCATTCACCTTATAAGTATCGCTTCCTTCATAGAGGTTGAACACAAGGTTGTTGCCATTCAGGGTGTAATTCTTAACCTTTGTCTCGCCATCCATTGTGTGGTTGAGTTTTCCGTCAGCAGCAAATGTAGCATCGGCAAAGAATTTTTTCATTACATCAACGATGCGTTCGCCTTGCATTGCCTCAACCGAAATAGAATTCTGACCGTTAAATGTTACTCCTTCGGGAAGTTGAAGGGCGGTTTTGCCTTCGGCAGGAACGACTCTTACAGCGGAGTTCAAGTAAGAATATTTACCAGTGATGTCGAATTGTTCTATTACGCGGTAGTGAACTTTATCATCATTCATCGGATAAATTGGCCTAAGTATCATTTTCCCATTGATAATTTCAATCTCAGCCTCTCTCTCTCCTTCTACAGCATCAGTTTCAAATAGTTTATTACCTTCCATACGATAGGTGCCAGACATTTCCAACCAACCAAATTCTTTATCCCAACCTACTATATTATAGGTATTATCTGCTTGATAATTCAGGAACATACTTGCTTCAGGCGTAAAATTAAACCACTTACCCACGACCAACTGCGGATAATCCTTGTAATCATCTTTTCCATCTTTCTCGCAAGCACTGAATGCAAATGCAAAGACGGCAGCAACGACGGCTGCGCCAATCATTCTAAATGTTTTCATCGTTTAATGTTTTTAATTATTATTGTTTGTTCAATTTAGTGCTCAAAAAAAGGCGTTACCGCTTACGAAAAGCAGTAACGCCAAGTATAAATTGCAATGTATTTACTAACTATTTGATTATTAATGTATTTATAAATGGGGGGGGGATTTTTGGCGCGCAGTGCAACGGCCACACCCAAAGTGCAGTTTACAACATCGCCGTATGTCGCAAAAAGACTACCCATTGTCCAAATTACTAAATTTCAATGCACAAATTTAACAACTTTTTTGCAATATAGGTTTCAAATTTTACAATTATTTACTTTCGAGAGATGAAAATTCATCGCGAGCTGCACTTTTTATTTTTGCACTATTGCAGAATAAGTTCTCTTATTTATTGGCTTTTCGATTGATTTTTCGGCAGATATTCATTACCTTTGTGGATTATATTAACGATAATAATAAACAGAACAGATATGTACAGGACACACACTTGCGGCGAACTGACAATCGCCGATGTAGGAAAAACCGTAACACTCTCGGGCTGGGTGCAGAAAGCTCGCAAACTCGGCGCGATGACATTTATCGACATTCGCGACAGATATGGCATCACACAGGCCGTAGCAGATGACACTACAACCGAGGAGGTTAAAGAACGTGCTGCATCGCTGGGTCGTGAATTTGTCATTCAGGCAACGGGAACAGTTCGCGAACGCCAATCGAAAAACCCAAAACTCGCAACAGGTGATATCGAATTGGTGATTGAATCGCTCAATATACTCAACACTTCGGCTACGCCGCCATTCACCATCGAAGAAAACTCTGATGGTGGAGATGACCTGAGAATGCACTACCGCTACCTCGACCTGCGTCGCCCACCGTTGAGAGATGCGATGATATTGCGCCACAAAATGGCATTCGAAATCCGCAACTATATGGATTCACGCAATTTCCTCGAAATCGAGACTCCATATATGATTAGCTCTACGCCTGAAGGTGCTCGCGACTTCATCGTACCGTCAAGACTCAACCCGGGCAAGTTCTACGCGCTGCCGCAATCACCTCAGACTTTCAAGCAGTTGCTGATGGTAGCAGGTTACGACCGCTACTTCCAGATTGTACGCTGCTTCCGCGACGAGGACCTGCGCGCCGACCGCCAACCCGAATTCACACAGGTAGACTGCGAAATGTCTTTCGTAGAACGCGACGATGTACTTAATATGTTCGAAGGCTTGATTAAACATATGTTCGACAAGGTATTGGGCGTGAAGTTCGATATGCCGTTCCCGAGAATGAGCTGGGAAGAGGCAATGTCGCGCTACGGCTCGGACAAACCCGATATCCGCTTCGGAATGGAGTTCAATGACATTACGGACATTACTCGCAACTCAGGCTTCGTAGTATTCGACTCGGCTGAATATGTAGGTGCAATCTGCGCAAAAGGCTGTGCAACATACACTCGCAAACAACTCGACCAACTGACCGAATTTGTAAAACGTCCGCAAATCGGCGCAAAAGGCCTTGTGTATGCCCGCGTTGAAGAGAACGGAAACGTCAAATCGAGCGCAGACAAATTCCTCAACCAAGAGCAGCTGCAAGCAATCGCTCAACGCTCGATGGCAGAGGCAGGCGACCTTATTCTGATTCTGGCCGGCGAACGCAAACAGACTCTGTCAGCATTGTGCCAACTGCGTCTTGAGATGGGTAACCAACTCGGATTGCGCGACCCGAAAAAATTTGCTCCGCTGTGGGTTGTGGACTTCCCGCTGCTCGAATGGGACGACGAAACACAACGCTACTACGCTATGCACCACCCATTTACATCGCCCAAGATTGACGAAGTGGCATTGCTGGACACCGACCCAGGCAAGGTACACGCAGATGCGTATGACTTTGTGTGCAACGGCGTAGAAGTAGGTGGCGGTTCGATAAGAATCCACGATGCTCAGTTGCAACAAAAGATGTTCAAGGCATTGGGATTCACCGAAGAACAGGCTGAACTTCAATTTGGGTTCCTGATGAACGCATTCAAGTTTGGTGCACCGCCTCACGGTGGTATCGCATTCGGTCTTGACCGCTGGTGCTCGCTCTTCGCAGGCGTGGAATCAATTCGCGACTTCATCGCCTTCCCGAAAAACAATGCAGGTCGAGATGTGATGATCGATTCGCCGTCAATCATCTCTGAGGAACAACTCAAAGAGTTGAATATCAAACTCGTACCACAGGAATAGTCCCTATTGCATTCACACACAATAAACAATGAAACGCCGGGATCTCTCACGAAATTCCGGCGTTTCTCCCCTAAAAACACACACAACCAACCTCTCAATTCAAATCATAATCACAATCTCTGTACGCATCTCTCAGCATCATATCAATGGCTAACAAATCGAAATCGTCTTTGATAACCTCACTCAGGTACAGCGCATTTTCTCTCTCACTTTCAGTTAAACATAAATAGTCATCGTCTTCCATAGGCACTCCCAAATTAAGTTTTCATCTATAAAACGAGAGCCTCAAGTCGGAGGCCAAG
>JAZOQL010000310.1:0-1557 GCA_045656065.1 Rikenellaceae bacterium
CAAAGTTCATCGGGTATTGTGTATGAATAGCGGTTTTTGCCTTTTATAGAACCGAATCTCTCGTCAAGGTGATTCTTGCTGTAACTGCTTTCGTCTATGCCTTCGTACAAGGCGTATTCAATCATATATCTCGGCGCGGTGCGGTATGCTTTTAGAATAGATATTTTGCTTGTGCCTGCGACAAAATCGTCAAGTTTCTCTTGCAATGAGTTGGACTTTTCGGTGACATCGTATGGGTCGTACTTCATATTAAGATACTCATTGACCCTACGGAAAAGGTAGCCTGGCGCGATGGAATCATAGTGTGAGAACTCGTCATTGTTGTAGTCGGACACTTTTTCTTTCTCCGCGATTGCCCACTCGTTGCCGCAGACTTTGCATTTGTTCACGGGGAATGTATCCAATTCGCCGTCAATCTTTGAACCACCGTATGAACTGTGGCTGTAACTTCCGCTGAACAAACTGTGCGATGCGGATGAGTATGAGCGGTGAGAACCGCTGCCGTGAACCTCTCCCTTTACTCTCTTGATGTGGTTGATGACATTGTGACCGCCGCACTTCGGGCAAACGCTGTTCTCTTTGTAAATCTTCGCGTTTTCCTTATCCACATACTCTTTTGCAATATCGTATTGCTTGCTGTGGTATTCTTTGAGATAATTTTCAATTTGTCTCTTGCGGGATTGATACGCCTCCTTGTTGCGTCTCGCTTGTTCGAGGCGTTCCGCTTCGGCTTTTTCTCTTTCTGCTTTTTCGCGTGCAAGCCTTGCCTGCTTTCTCGCTTTGAATCCAAATAAGTCCATAGTTATTCCTTTACCATATTAGTGTATTTCTCCAAAATGTCGTTGTACGCTTCCTCGCGGTTCTTTCCCATAGCGCACAAGTAGTACCAATATTCTTTGTCGTGGACATTGGCGGGTCTGTCCGTTTCGTCCACATATCCGAAGAACCACCACCCGCCGAAATTCTCATCGCTGCACTCGTGCGCCTTCAGAGTGTATTTCTTGCCGCCGTAGTCTATTGATTCGGGCAGTTTGCCTTCAGCCACTTCGGGTATTTCGCTGCCAATGTATTCTTTTCTTTCCATTGCTTATATATGGGTTTTACATAAGAATATAATAAAAAAATCCGAAACTGCACAAATTATATTTTGCCGACCTCCGAGGCTGCTGACGCTATGTAGTTGTAGTGCAGGAACTCCGAGTACATTCTGTCAAGTTCCGCATAGTCACCGTCAACGGCATTGCCGAGTATGAACGTCTTGTAAGTGCCGTCAGTAACCTTTTTGATTTCACACACATAATACAGTTTGCCGTTTCTTGACTTCTTTATTGCAAACTCCATAGCGGCAACCTCATCGTCAGTTAGATAACAACTGTCAAGCGAGGATTCGACAACACAGTATTTGTAGTTCGGGTTCACCGATTCCTCGGCTTTCTTCTTTTCGGTGTAGATGATGTCCTCCACCTTCGAACCCTCCTTGTAACCCAATATCGTTTTCGGTTCTTCGGGCTTGCTTTCCTTAACATCCTTGTTGTCGAAAATGGACTTCAAGGTCGG
>JAZOQL010000311.1:0-2320 GCA_045656065.1 Rikenellaceae bacterium
GGAGTTTGTGAATTCCCCGACATATCATCGAAGTAGATATCCGAGGTATGCGACTTGAAATTTGGATTCCGCGCAGCAACCGATTCCAGAGCCCGACTCCACGCACTTCGGTAGTAATCAATGAAATTCGCCCACCTTGCAAGTTCAGCAATCTGACGGGCACACTGCGACCTGCGCCGTATTTCGCTCGGCGAATATGCCGAATATTTAATTATGACATTAGACAGAGCTGATACTGAATCGACATAATTATCATCGGTTCGAGGAATCACACAAATTCCCGACTTGGGCGAAAAACTCTGTTCGCGCACCCACGTTCCAAATCCCGACAACGATGTGGTCAGGGTCGGAATCCCCAACGCAATGCTCTCGACCGGAGTATAACCCCACGGCTCATAATATGATGGATATAGCGTAAAATCCTGTGTCTGCAACAATTCGTAATATGAACAATTGAGCACTCCGTCTGCGCCATTGAGATAGGTCGGCACAAAGAGCACCTGCAGCGGAGCGGTTGGCGAATCCAACACCGACCCCGAAATCTTACGCAGAATCGGGTCTGATGACTCATCGGTAAGATAATGAGTCACGTGACGAGACACTCCTCGCTCTTTATTCACGTTCCTGTCGGACAAATATTCGACAAGGTCCTGCCGAGCACCACGGTTAGCAGCCGGCACTGCCACAACGAGCAACGTCTGACGAGTCAATCGCCCCGATGCCACCACATTACAAGCCGCATCAAGCAATAGATCCAAACCCTTATTGTGCATCTCATACCTGCCGCTTGTTCCGATTACGAATGTTTGTTCTGAAAATTTCACTCCGAGACAGAACTCCGCGACCCCGAGCAACCGTTTTTTCAGGCTCAACACCTCTTTGCCATCATCTGAGATTGAAATATCAAAACCATTTGGCGTAATGAAATCGGGTTTGCGACCAAGTAACAGTTCACACTCCCGCGCCGTCACTGCGCTGACCGTTGTGAAACAATCGACATTTTGTGCAGCCATCTTTTCCAACGAGTGTTTGGCTACAACTCCGAGATTTCGAGCCGACTCATCTGCATTTATGTGCGGCAGTTCGCGATAGAGAGCTGCTCCCGAGGCAGCCAGAGCCCGCCCCAATACCGTAGCGTGCGTGGTAAAAACAGTCGCCACCTGAGAAGAGTTTGATTTCAGATAGAGTATTCCCGATACGGTCAGCCACTCGTGGAAGTGGGCTACCACCCGAGTCGAGGGTGTGCAGACCGACTCGACAAAATTTGCTATTACACGAGCTGCTGCATAGCCGAACAGGACAGGTTCGATGTAGTCCCAGCCGCCCGAAATGGAGTCGACACGATATTGGTCCCACATTGTGCGCAACAGGTCATCGCGGTAGTTTATCAGCGACCCAAAATCGACCAGAACCACTATCGGTCGCCCTGCGATATTCCACCGCCCGACTCTTACTCTGATGCCCACATCATAGAGCGCATCTCGCCAGCGGCTCATCAAGTTGTAATCCTCTTCAAATTCCGAATGGATATTATCATTCTGCAAATCAGGGCCTATCAATACGTAGTTATCGCCCATAACGGCTACGGTTTCTCGAGCCTTCGACACCAAAACCGTATGTATTCCGCCCACCTTATTACACACTTCCCAGCTTATCTCGAACAGAAAATCGGGCTGGAAACGAACTTTTTCGACCATAGTTTCTCTGACGAGAACCTTTTATCCTAAGAAGAGTTCGGAGATAATCGAATCGGATATCAAAAACTTTTCTTCGGGGATTCTCAGCCATTGGTCAGTAACAATAATGTTGCCGATTTTTTGAGCAGGCTGCGAATCAGCCAAGAGATTGTCCAGCGCCTCGGCACCAAACTTTGCGCAAAATTCATCAAGATTAACACCATCGGCCGTACGCAATGCAATCATAATGTACTCATTATAGATATCTTGCTGAGTCAAATGTTCGCCCTCGATATGGGCAAGCGAATCGACCAAAGTTAGATATTCATTCACATTTGCGACATTCCAGAAACGGCTCTGCCCGTTGAACGAATGCGCAGCAGGCCCTACGCCCAAGTATGGCACTCCGCGCCAATATGAGGAGTTGTGTCGGCTGCGGAATGTTGGTTTGGCGAAATTGGAAGTCGGAGGCCAAGCGGTCTTAGGAAGACAACATCATTTTTCAACTCCTTGGCTCACAGAACGACATGGCTACGATCCGTCTTCGTTGAACGAATGCGCAGCAGGCCCTACGCCCAAGTATGGCACTCCGCGCCAATATGAGGAGTTGTGTCGGCTGCGGAATGTTGGTTTGGCGAAATTGG
>JAZOQL010000312.1:0-1423 GCA_045656065.1 Rikenellaceae bacterium
TGCCTTGATGAACAGTTTGCCGTTCACGGTGTCGAAGTCAAATGGAACGAAGTTACCGTTGCTGTCGTAGTGAACATAGTCTTGGAGATTGACATCAGCCAATGCGCCGTCCCAATTGATGAAACTCTCCAAGCGCATAAGAACGCCCATAGACGGACAGCCGCGCAGACGAATCATCTTGACACGACCGTTCTTGTTGAAGTAGCCGACCATTTTCTTCGCCTCATCGGTTTTGCCGTCAGCAATCAACTTCTCAACCTCAACACAGTTTGCGTTAAGGTGACGCTCGCCGATTTCGTACATATTGTTCACGGCAAGGTACTCCGAGTTCAGTTCGGTCTCGTTTTTGCAGTAAATCATATAGTCGCCCTCCTTGACATCGTTCTTGTTGACGACAACGCTGAATCCGTCAATGATGGTTTGCTTCAAGTTGTCGGAGTTCTCAATGTCCTTGAGTTCCCCGACCCTTACGATTGTTGCAGAATATTCCTGCTTGAAATTTTCTGACTTTGAAAAAATTTCCTTCATAACTATAATTTTTAATTGTTAAATTTGAAATAGTCGTAAAAAGTTGGTGATTTCCAATACTCTATATTCTCAATAATTTTTGTGATGTCAGTCATCATCTCACCGTAATCGGCGTAGGGTCTCGCCGAGTGCAGGCAGAAGCAGTATTGCGGGTCTGATTCGGCATCGGAGGTCTCCACATTCAACTCCCAGCCCATTTCGATACCGATATACCGTTTGTCAACTGCCCGCGCTATTACGGCTACCGAATACGGGTTCTTTGTTCTGAACCAAATTCGGTAAGGGTTCTCGAAATGCCCGCAGCAACTTTCTGTTGTCTCCACATCGGGAAGTTCGTTTAGAGCGTCACACAAGGCGACACACTCTTTGTCCATATAAATGTCATATTTCATTCCGTCCATATTTTGCTTGTTTAATTGTCTGTTTTTTCAATGCTACGCAGGTCGTATGCCTCCCACTTCATTTTTAATCGGTATCCAACATCCATTATCGGAGCGGGTTTATGATTCAACGAGTATATCAGTGAATCCAAACATTGTGTTATTGTCATTAAACCGCATCCCGTTTCCGCGTGCAGAGCCTTTACTATATTCAACTTTGTTTCTTTATCCATATACACATATAATAAAAAACGAAAGTTTTTATTGGGGTTTCTCCATTTTCTCGAATTTTTCCTTCAGCCGCAGGTAATTCTGATACTCACGTTCCTCATATTCGGCGTTCTTTCTGTCAATAATTCCCTTGGCTTCTTTTTCGTCTATAATCCAAAGACCCAAGTCTTTGAGAATCTGAATCCACTCGTAGAAATGCAGGTTGCCTTCTGTGTCAACCCAACTGTGGCAATCGAAACAGCCGCAGTCAACACAGCCAGGTGAATTGACACAGTAGTTTTCGA
>JAZOQL010000313.1:0-3318 GCA_045656065.1 Rikenellaceae bacterium
CCACTACTTCGGTAGCATCAGAGCTTTGTGTGATGTCTTCGGTAAAGATAAAATCGGAATCACTTACAAAAGCCTTACTAATGTCCGAATATCGGCCGATAAACCTTATCAAAACAAATATTGTACGATCAGAAAAGGTGTGCTCAAAACCGCCCTCAGAGCTCACAATAAAAGTGTTTAAAATTAACTCTATCCACATACCCAAAGGCTTTGGGGACGGTGGCTATTTTTATACAACTATGACTACTAACTTAGAACTTAAAATTATGCAAACTAAACGATTGATTAAGCTTTTATTCCCGCTCCGAAATCCTTTGGCAGGCGTGTGCTTAGTTGCTCTGTTGTCTGGCTCGGCTCAGGCCTATGATGGTGGAAATGATTTACTGAACAGTAAACTATACAATAAACAGGTGCGCACAAATGCCCTGAGTGTTTATGCTCAGGGTGGACTCTCCTGGGCTTCGGGACTGTGGTATGAAAATGTAAACGCACGTAATAGCTTTAAAGTGGCTCCGGCACTCGGTGTGGGACTCGATTATACAATCCGCCCCTGGGTGCGCGTGGGTGCTGAGTATATGTGGGCAAAGCATCGTCGCGAACAGCAACCAAACTCGCTCGATGCTACATCTATGCCAATCAAGGCTTACGGAAATTATGTGTTGAATGCTCATAATGCTCATCTGGGCGTAGGTCTCAACTTTATGGAACTGTGGTCGCAACGTCAGGCTCAGTGGATGAATGTATGGATTGGTACAGGCGCCGGATATATGATGGCTAAAAGTAATGAGTATGGAATTCACTTCAATACGTCTGTAACCGAAAACGGAACTTCAAAACCAATCGAGGGTGGCAATGTGAGCATCGGAAATGGCTCGAACACAACTGTTTCCGGCAATGTTAGTTCGACAAATACCCCAGAGTCGTTCAATTGTCTCTATGTACCGGTGTCGCTGCATATCGAGTTTGATGTGGCTCGTCAGGTCTCTGTCGGCCTGAAGGGCGGAGTGAACCTGGCGTTTGACAGCAAAGAGCTGGCTCCGAAGAGTCTTGCGTTCGGAATGCTGACACTTCGTTACAACTTTGTGCCCGGCGAGGCTAAGGTTATGAAAAGACACTATGATAGACGTATGGCAGCTATGGCCGAGAGCGTGGCCGAAGCACTGCGCAAAGCTGATGCTGAAAAGGCTCGCGCCGACAAGGCCGAAGGTGATCTTCGTAATGCCATAAAGGAAAATGCCGAACTGCAACGCCAACTGGACGATGTCCAGAAAATTGTTACAAAGGAAAAGAAACCTCAGCATACGGTGCTTTTCGATAATAATAGTTCATACTTCTCGGAAGAACAAGGTGCAGCATTGAGAGAGTTTGCTCGAAAACACAGAGGAAAAAAACTCTCGTTGGTGGCCGAAGCAAGCCAACCCGGCACTAAGGAATATAACCAGGAGATAAGCGAGCGTCGACTTGAACGAGTTGTCAAAGCTCTCATAAAGGAGGGATTTAAAGAGAAAGAACTCAGACCAAGTATTGCAATTGGCTCTAAGCGAGGTATTGACTCTGCAAGAGCTCGCCGTGTGACTATCACCGTAGAATAACAATTGAATAATAATTTAAAAATTAATGATATGAAACGCATTTTTTCATTGCTGTTGACCACCATCGTATCGGTGGGAACAAGTGGCGTCTTTACATCGTGTCAAGAAGATGCTCCCGAGATTAATTACACGATAAACGTTACCGTGAAAAATGACTTCACGGAGGTATTGAACTCCATTAATAGTGGCTCGGTTAAGCAGACCGAGGCGGTGAATACACTTCTTGCAGCCATCACCAAGTTGCAGGGAAGCGATGATTCAAAGTTCCAGATTCTTGCCAATGCCATCGACTCATTAGCGACATCTATGTCTGCGAAGTTGGCTGTTCTCGAGGCCTCAATCAAGGCTCCGCTGGACATCGACAACAAGCTCGCTCTGATTGAGGTTGCCATTAAAAATATCCCCAATTATAGCGAGGCGATAGCTGAAGTGAAGAGTGCCATTGAGAATGCTCCGACCTATGACCAGGCGTTGAAAGAGATTAAAGATGCTACAGCCGAGGCTGCGGGCAGTTTCTCTACTCAGTATGGTTTGCTTATGACGGCTATCCAAAGCCTGCCTGATTACGGCAGCCAATTGCAGGTCATAAAAGAGACTATCAAAGTTATTCCAGACTATGGCGAACAGATTACAATTATAATGGATGGTCTTGCAGCCGTTAAGACTCAGGGCAAGCAAAACGCAGATGCGCTTGCAACGCTCAAGAGCGATGTTGCTGGCGTGATGTCTCAGGTGCAGACCGGCAACATTACTCAGAATACGTTCCTGACTCAAATCTGGACATTCCTGTCTCAAAATGCAGTGCTCAATGGACCTGCTCAGCGTGCCAATACAATTATTGTTGATGGTGTGGAAAAGGCTATAGATTCAGACCTCTCGTATGCAGAATGGATTGAAGATAAGGAGTCATTGGTGGAAGATATTCTCCTTCGTGTCAATATCGTTACTACCGATCACGAGGTGTTCTACTTTGAAATCCAAAATAAAGATGGATATGGTCGTATTATAGATTTGACTCATACAAATACGGGCTGGAACACTATGTCGTATTATAAACTTGGTTCGGGCTCATCTGAAGGACAAGGTAATGAGGAGGTCTATTTCAAATGTGCTTCATACCACAGCGGACTGATACCAAGACAGGGTACACTCTATATGGACTATGCAATGTGGGGTACAGATGTTGACAAAAAGCCATACTTCGTAGTTATGTTGCAGAATTGCAGCATTCCTGAATACTCGGACAGCAATTCTCAATGGGGTGATGGAAAGGCTCACGCCATCAGCATTAACTTTGGTGGTGCGCTGAAGATTATCAATGGAACGATGGATAAAAATCAGCTTATTGCTCCTGCATCAATTGACTAATTTAGATAAGACTATTTCCTGTAAATCCGTTGTGTAACCGCAACGGATTTATTTTTTTTGTAACGACTATGGCTGCCAAAGTTGCGAAATATCTCATTGGGAAATAGAATATCATATCGCAGCGGGGGAAGGCGTTGCATTTTGGAGCGTAGAATTATACATATTACCGTGTAGTTTGGCGAAGATAATCGTTTGTATCAATCGAAAATGGTAAATAAAATTTCACAAATTTTCTTGCCAATATATTATATAACCCATATTAGCGATTAAAGTGTAAAATAAAAATGTAAAAAAACTTCATTTTTTTCTTGGAAATTCTTGCAAAGTTTATTGATTATTACATACCTTTGCAGTGTTA
>JAZOQL010000314.1:0-1572 GCA_045656065.1 Rikenellaceae bacterium
CCAGCTTCGATGTCGATAATGCCTGCAAAATCTGCTACGTTAAGACCGAAGTAGTAGAGAAAGTTACTATCCTGACGGAAGTGGAATGTGTTTGAACGATAGTTTGCGGGTTGTTCTGAGTTACCCAGCAACAATATGATACCGCTTTTAACCGATTGTCTGAGTCGGTTACGGCGTTCGATGTAAGTCTCTTTACTGAACATATTTTTTCTATTTTTTTAGTTAATTAATTTTCATTACTCGCAAAGTTAGCAAAAATTTCGAAACTTTATCTCTTCGGCAGATAATTTCTTTGTTCGATGCGCTCGCCGTATGATTGGATTACAGCTTTGAGATAGCGTTCCATTTCAGCCTGAGCAGGGTCACCCGCGGTGTAGATGTTGTTTTGCTGCAACGTATCCTGACGTGAGTAGACGCTCGAAATCTTTTCAACTCTTGAGTCGTAGAACAACACCAGCGAATCGCTGATTACCTGATAGAGTTCCCCATCAGAACTTATCACCAGACGCGGTCTGTTGCCATTAACCAGGTCGTTACCAAATGCCATAAACGGTTCTTTGTTTCCGACGAGTCCCAACAGCGTCGGCATAATGTCGGCCTGCTGAGCAGGCAGCGAATCATACCCCTTAGGCAGCGAACCGTCAGGCGTGTAGATTGCCATCAAAATCTGAGTATTTCCCGTTACGGTCTTGGTCTTCGGAGCAAATGTTTCAGACGATACGTGGTCTGAGCAGAATACAAAAATCGTATTTTTATACCACGGCTGTTTTGCTGCCGACTCGAAGAAACGTCTGAGCGACAGGTCGGTATAACTTGCCGGGCGATGTATTTTTGTTCTACCTGCGGGCAGATATTCATACTCTTTGGGGACTACGAACGGGTGGTGCGAACTCAGTGTGAAGATGTCTGCGAAGAATGGCTCCTTGAAGTTCGAGAGCTCTTCGCACATATACAACATAAATGGTTCGTCCCAGATGCCCCAGTAGCCGTCAAACTCAACACGACCTTTCTTTTCTTCGAACTCTTCGCGTGTGTAGTGTTGCTGCATACCCGCATTCTTCGCGAATGCCACGAATCCCATCGAGTTGCGTTGTGCTCCGCTGAAGAATGCCGTGGTGTAACCCATATCGTTCAACATCGCGGGTAGTCCTTTAATAGGAGCAACCGATTGATTTCTAAGCACGAATGGGCGTTCGAACGAAGGTATCGAAGCAATGATTGATGGCAGCGCGTCGATAGACTTGCGGCCGTTTGCGAATGCGTCGGTGAATGTCAGCGACTCGGTCATCAGCGAGTCGAGGAACGGAATCACACGTTCATTGGGCTCGTATAGTTCAGGGTTCAGCAGTGCTGAGTGTTCGCGGCTGAAACTTTCGAGCGTAAAGATTACGATATTCTTGCGGCCGATGCTCTTCATCGAGTCGGCTGGGTAGTGGTCAGGGGTGTAGAGCGACTCAAGTTCTTCGGCTGAAAAATATTTTTTTGCCTGAAACGGTTTTGCACTGTGAGTGCGAATAATACAGAATGGATTGCTGAGAATCAACTGAGCCTTATTGCTGTCTGTGGTGTATT
>JAZOQL010000315.1:0-21918 GCA_045656065.1 Rikenellaceae bacterium
ATTCGACCTCATCACCAATCGATCGCATATTGTTGAAGATATACTTGGCATTCTCGATTGACAACGCACGGTCTGACATAAACGGCGTATGGATAGCTTCGGTCATCATACCCAGCAACTGGATACCCTGTCGAGTCCATATTGAAATGGCATTGAACAGTGCATCTTGAATGTGGCCTCGGAAGATATTTCCGGTCATAAATTTGGTCGGCGGCATATACTTAAGTGTAGCCTTCGGGAATATTTCTCTAATCATTTGAGCCTGAGCCAACTCGTAAAGGAATCCGTTTTCAAGTTCCGGATCCATCTCGAATGCGTGGCCGAGTCCCATCTGTTCGGCCGGCAGACCTGCCATTGCAGCCAACTGCTCATTGATAAGGTCTGAAGCCAATACGGTGTGAGCCTCGTCAAAGGCATCTGCCGTAGTCAGATAGTTATCCTCTCCGGTGTTGATGATTACGCCCGCAAAACCGTTGATTACACGAGAGAAGTATTGGTCTACGAGTGTTCGCTGCATATTGATGTCGCGGAACAGAATGCCGTAAAGCGCATCGTTCAACATAACATCAAGTCCCTCCAATGCACCCATAACGGCGATTTCGGGCATACACAAACCTGAACAGTAGTTACACAAACGAATGTATCTGCCAACCTCCTGACCAACTTCGTCGAGCGCTGCACGCATAATGCGGAAGTTTTCCTGAGTAGCAAATGTACCACCAAATCCCTCAGTTGTTGCTCCATAAGGAACATAGTCCAACAGACTCTGACCTGTTGTGCGGATTACGGCAATGATGTCTGCACCCTGACGAGCTGCGGCTTGAGCCTGAATGACATCTTCGTATATATTTCCTGTTGCAACAATAACATACAGATAGGGCTTTGAGCCTTCGCCTAAAGTCTCGATGAACTTCTCGCGACGAGCACGACGCTCGCTGATGCGATTGATTGCAGCATCAATATATGGCTTCAGAGCCTCGAGAATCTCCTCCTTAGACCATACAGGCAGAGTCTCTAAATCCAACTCTCCGGCAACAATCTTATCGGCAATCTCCTGTGGTGACAATCCTGTCTCCTTAACAGCATTACCCAAATGGTAAATCACGCCATTGTCTAATCTTCCGTTGCGCTCGAAGTATTCAACCACAGCATTGGGCATCGGAACGCCGTTTGCATCTACGCCGTCGATTCCCAAAAGTCGGCACAATGTTCTTTCGACTGCAACTGTCGAATAGCCGTTGACAAAGTGCTGAACCTGAATGGCTATCTCCTTGGCAGCAATTCTTGCTCGTTTAACCTCGGCAAAATCAAGTCCTACTTTACTTTTCATCATCTATTTTGTTAATATCTTTTTTATATTCATTATTATCTGCTCGTCAACTCCGAGTATGGTCGCAATGCGCAACGCCTCGTGGGGAACATCTGTCGTAGTAACGGGCTCGGGCTGGTAGTCGAAATAGCGCTGCAGATTTGCAGCCGTGACCACATCGCCATCGGTACACTGCAATCCCCTGATGCGCAACCGCTGACACGAACTCTCTACATTGCCATAGTGTGTGGCAATCACCGAACGTACACCCTGTTCCGAAAAATATTTTATTACAGCACCAACTATCGCTGCGCCCTCAATCGGATTTGTCGTGCGAGCCAACTCGTCGATAGTCACAAACGGTCGCTCGCCACTTGCTACCCGTTCAACAATCTGATTCAGTGACAACATCTCGGCTGCAAACGAGGAGAGTCCTCCCTTTGAATCGGCATTGTCTCCCGATATGGTATAGACTCCATCACACAGAGCAACCACTGCACGCTGGGCTGCAACAAAAAATCCATACTGACACATCACCTGCGCCAATGCTACGGATTGCAACAGAATACTCTTACCGCCCATATTGGCTCCGGTCAGCAGCGTAGGCTCAGCACCCAATGACTCGACATTTATCCTTTGGTAATTAACCCCTCGAACACGCAGCGACTCCTGCACCTCGGGCTGGAATAATCCCCAATATCCCGTCGTAGAATCACCATCTGCAAGTTCGGGACGCGTAAATCCAAATCTGACGACTTGCTCAGCCTGAGCCATAACAATATCCAGATACCCCGAATCATTCAACGCCGAACATATCGTTTCGGTGTATTGTTTAAGTTCTGCGCTCAAGCGGCAGCGAATCTGCTCTTCGCAGTCGGAAATCAACTCAAAAATCCTATCCCTGTCCTCTTCAGGGCAACTTTTCAGTTCATTTCTCAAATGCCTTAACTCTTCGCTATATGAATCATACACCCTGAATGCAGAAACTCTATGTCCATCTGGATCGAGAAGTGTCAATGGTGAGTCGAGATTCCTGCGCTCGATTATCTCAATACCGATTTGCTCACAACCATCGCAAATATCATAATAGAGCAGTATAAAATTTTTTATCAGGAAAAAATCTGTATCATTCAATATTCCACCCTCTGCGAGCAACCTCAACACTGCCGAAATATCCTTCAGTTGAAGAAATTTTATTCTGAGCGACTCGTATCGCGGGTCATCTACATATTTTAATGCCAAGTCAATATGGTCAAAACGATTTGTAAGTTCCGAGACCGAAACCGACCATTCGCGCTCGAGAAGAATGCGACGACCAACCGACGACCTGATTCCCAAATCGTCAATTATGAATCTCAATCCCTGTATGCGTGTCAAATCTTGTTTTAACATAACCTCTTGACATCAAATACTTTACAATCCAACTTTTCAGACAGACGCTCGACTACGACCGACGAATCAAACCTATAACCCGAAGGCGACGTAGGATTAACCGTAACGGCCAACAATCGCGGACGACGCTGAACATAAACAGCTCCCCCACTCGACTCGAATCTATCCATAACTCGCTGCTCGACAAACAGGTGCGTAAAATCGGGAATAACCAATCTGAGCCCTCGCGACCCGATATTGGCACTCACACGCTCTAACACTCCGTCCGTAATGGCTCCCGACACATACATTGTGTCATACTGCTCGAACCACCTCTTATCCAGCGATTTCAACTCTAAGGTCGAACCTATCTCCGGATTAGCCTCGCAGGCTGATTGTGTATCAAAAAAACGTACTCCGCGAATATCCTCACTCCAGAACTCTCCGCTCCACACAGGCAACGAAATCTGACGACAAACATAGAGTGTCTTTGCTATCATCGTCGAAAGATTTGCCGATACGGCAGCTCCCGTAGCCAGAACCATTCCATCAGTGACAGCAGGCGACGCCGTACTGCGACGTCCCAGCGCACCATCTACCAATACGGTTTGGGCTCCCAATGAGTTCATAAGGTCTATCACCTCACGCGTTGAGACCGTATCCGGTGCTCCACTGAGTATAATTTTACCTCTTTCGACCACATTCCCTATAACTAACCGTCCCAGCGATGTCCTTATCTCAGGCATAGCAACCACCTCGGAACCCAATCTCCTGCTAAGGTAGTGGCTCTCCGAGGTGGCGAACAATGTGCCTGATGACAACTCAATCTCAGGCTTGTGCGTAGAAAACACCTGGTCCTTGCACTCGCCATCGACCCCTATCGAAGTTACTCCGACACAGACGCCCAGCTCATTCACACGACCCAATATCCAATTAAGGCTCTCTGTTTTGCCCGTATTTTTATCGAGTCCTACAACTGAAACGCTCCTGCAACCGAGTATCTCTTCGATAAGATTCATTGTCAAAATCTATTTCTTGCTTCTCTCGTGGCGAGCAAGTGAACTCGGCTCGAGAGACAACTTATCTCCATTCAGCAGACTTGCTACACCCTCAGTACGTTTTTGTTCGCACTCGGGGCAGTGACACTCGTTATGGTATTCAGCTGGCTCGGTGTAGGTTGTGATAACCCCCTCGAAGTTGCGCAATACAACTCGGCCCGGAGCCTGTGAAATAACATAATTAGGCATAACAGGTGTCTTGCCACCACCACCCGGAGCATCAACTACGAATGTTGGTACGGCATAACCTGAGGTGTGTCCACGCAAAGACTCGATGATTTCGATACCCTTTGATACCGGAGTACGGAAATGTTCAAGCCCCATAGACAAGTCACAAATATATATATAGTATGGTCTTACACGCATCTTAACCAAGCCGTGAACCAGACGTTTCATAACGTGTGTGCAGTCGTTCACACCACGCAAAAGTACCGATTGGTTACCCAACGGAACACCTGCATCAGCCAACATTGCACAAGCTCGAGACGACTCGGGTGTGATTTCGTTCGGGTGGTTGAAGTGTGTATTCAACCATACCGGGTGATACTTCTTCAACATAGCGCACAATTCGGGCGTAATACGTTGAGGCATCACAACGGGTGTACGCGAACCAATGCGAATAATTTCAACGTGCTCGATTGCTCTGAGTCGCTTGATGATGTATTCCAAACGGTCGTCTGAAACCAACAGCGCATCTCCACCAGAGAGCAATACGTCTCTCACTTCCGGAGTCTTTTCGATATATTCGAGTGCCTTTTCGATGCGTTCTGATGGCATTATCGAGTCACTCTGGCCTGCAAAACGACGGCGTGTGCAGTGACGGCAATACATCGAACACTGGTCGGTAATCAACAACAAAACTCTGTCCGGATAACGGTGAGTCAGACCCGGAACAGGTGAATCCTCATCTTCGTGCAGCGGGTCGAGAAGGTCTGCCGGCGAACGATACAACTCCTGAATCGACGGAACAGCCTGACGACGCACAGGACAGTGCGGATTCTCAGGGTCAATCAGAGTCAGATAGTATGGTGTGATTGCCATACGCAGAGTCTTCAACGATTCTGAAATACCCTCCTCTTCCTCTTTGGTCAGAGTAAGATATTTCTTCAAATCTTCGAGAGTCTCAACACGATTGCGAACCTGCCATTTCCAATCATTCCACTCGGCATCTGTTACATTAGGAAAATATTTTTTCCTTCTTTCAATGTGATTGCTCATCGTTCTATGCGTAAAGTTCGGTGAACACTTTTCTCAATTCTTCGTTTTCGCGCAACTCCTGAAGCGTAATTTCAGCGTGTCCCTTTGTGTAACCGTTACCCACAATCATTGTAACGTCTGAACCTACACCTTCTGCTCCGAGCGCTGCCTTTGTAAAGCTTGTTGCCATTGAGAAGAAATAGACTACACCATCTCTCTTTGTACAGATGATACTTGTCATTTCGGTGTTAGGAATATTCACATTATTGATTGTAACGTCAGCCATTTGACCATTTGTCAACTCTTCAATTTTTTCGAGTACAGGTACAGGAATAGTTGCATCTGCGCAGAATACTACATCACAGAATCCCAGACGAGTCAGACGGTCAGCACTCTTTTGGCTGTGACACAAACCGATTACACGACCTGTTACGCCTGCACGTTTCTTAGCCTCATAGCAGCACAACATACCAGATTTACCACCTGCACCAATGATGAGTACAGTGTCACCCGGCTTAACCAATTTTGCAGTCTGTGCCGGAGCACCAGCTACGTCGAGTGCCGACAAAGCCAACTTTTCAGGCAAATCTGATGGAATCTTTGCATAGATACCTGTTTCGAACAAAATAGCCTTACCTTCGATATCAACCTGGTCTACATCTTTGCGGATTGATTTAATCTTGTCGATGCGCAACGGTGTCAGTGACAGTGATACCAATGTAGCAATCTTATCACCCTCTTTCAGGTCAATCTTACCCTTCAGTGCATCACCAATCTTCTCAACAGTACCCAACAACATACCACCAGAACCTGTCACTGGATTGCGGTGTTTACCCTGTTTAGCCACGATGTCGAACATAATCTCTTTGATTTTTTCTTCATCGCCGCCTGCCTGTTCGTTAATCTGTGTGAATGATGCTGAGTCAATATTCAGAGTCATTACGTCAATGAGAATCTCATTGTCGTAGATTTCGTCCATATTGTTATCAATCTTATCTGCCGGTTGTGGCAACACTCCCTTAGGAGATATTACTCGGTGTGTACCGAATTTATTACCTTTCTTTTGCATTGTTTTATATTTTTTAATGTTTTTCTACTATTTTTTCAATCCAAGAATTTCGCGAGCCTCAGCCGGAGTTGCTATCTCACGTCCCAACTCTTTTGCTATTCTCACAACTTTTTCTACCAATTCGCCATTAGACTTTGCAAGAACACCTCTCGAGAGATAAAGGTTATCCTCGAAACCAACTCTTACGTTACCACCCATTGCGATTGCTGCAGCAGCCAACGTGAATGCGTGACGACCAATACCCGTAGCAGTCCAAGTAGAACCAGCCGGAATGCCATTAACCAACCAGCAAAGGTTTTGTACAGTAGCCGGAGTACAGCCAGGAACACCCAATACGAAGTTGAACTGCATCGGAGCTCCCGGAACCTGACCCTTCTTAGCCATTGCCAAAACTGTATCGAGGTGACCCATTTCAAAACATTCGTATTCGGGTTTGATATTATTTTCAATCATTCGCTTACCGAATTCGCGCATCATCGGCATAGTATTTTCAAATACATCATCGCCAAAGTTGCAGGTACCGCAGTCGAGTGTAGCCATTTCGGGATACAATTCAGTCGGTTGCAGACGCTCTTCGGCAGTCATACCTACTGCTCCACCCGTAGAAGGAATAAGAATAACATCTGGACAAGCCTCTTTAATAGCGTCCATACAAACTTTGAAACGCTCTTTGCTCTGAGTCGGAGTACCATCATCTTCACGCACGTGTACGTGTACGATTGCTGCACCGGCGTCTACTGCCGATTTAGCCTCTCTTACCAACTCTTCAACTGTATATGGAACTGCAGGATTTTGCTCTTTTGTAACTTCTGCACCGCAAATTGCTGCCGTAATTATAAGTTTTTCCATTGTTACGCTCTGTTTAGTGTTAATAAAAACTATTTCTTGCGTTGGCAATCCTTAGGCACTACACAGGTTCCCGTAGCACGACAAACAATGATTGGTTCAGCCAATACGTCTGCAGCCGATGCCGAAATGTCTGTTCTCGGAGCAATAACCTTACGAGCTACGAAACTCATCTTGCGAGATGTATTACCCACGTGTGTGATTTCACCCTCAGCCTCGATGTAGTCGCCAGCATATACAGGAGCCAAAAATTCTACATTATCGTATGCGCAGAACAGACCCTCGTCGCCATCTTGCATAATGAGCAGTTCGGTTGCTACGTCTCCGAAGAGTTGCAACATACGGGCTCCGTCCACCAAGTTACCACCATAGTGTGCATCGTGTGATGCCATACGCAATCTAATCAATGATTTCATAACGCTATATCTTTTATCTGTTATTTAACAATCTTATCAACAAAAATAGCCGGAGTGTGAATTTGTTCAGGCGCAATTTCTCCAACCTTAACAATCTGTTCTGGTTCGGCAATTACAAAATCAGCAGCTGCAGCCATCAGTTGATTAAAATTATTTGTTGTACCCTTGTAAACAATATTTCCTGATTCATCACAGATTGTACCGCCAATGATTGCCACGTCTGCGCGCAACGGTTTTTCCAAGAGATATTCTACTCCGTCAACTGTGATTTTCTCTTTACCCTCTTCGATGATTGTACCCAGACCTGTTCTTGTCAATACACCACCAAGACCTGCTCCGCCAGCACGTACACATTCAGCCAATGTTCCCTGTGGATAGAACGTAACCTTCATCTCACCTGAGTTCATCTTTTCGCCTGTTACGGGGTTAGTACCCACGTGTGATGCTATTACGTGTTTGATTTGACCACTGACTACCAGACGACCGATACCTCTGTCGGGGTAACCTGTATCGTTGCAGATAACAGTAAGCTCTTTTACTCCGCTCTTTTCCAACTCTTCTATTATTTTGTTAGGGGTTCCGTTTGCCAAAAAACCACCCACCATTACAGTCATTCCATCTTTGATGAATGAAGCTGCCTCTTTTGCGGTAATAAATTTGTCCATATCTTATATTTTTTTCAATTAGTTACACTACCCTTCAAGCTACAAATATACAAATTTTTCTTGTTTATTTTTATTTTTCAGTAAAATATATTGTTTATTTTCAGTTATTAAGATGATTTTTGTTAATAAATAAACTTTATTTTAAATTAACGCTTTATTTGTTCATAAGTTGTCAAAATTACGTGGATAACCTGTTCATTGATTTTGAAAAAATTAAATTGCTTTTCTCAAAAATCCGTACATACAAATCTTGTTTTTCAAATCAATCATAAGTTATGAATTTTTCCTAAAAATCTATCAATAAAAAATTGTTCAAAATTTAATAGTGTTCATTTGTTCAAAACATATTTCAACATTGTTAATTATTGTTTTTATCATCCTAACTATTACTTGATTATCAAAATCTATTTATGAACAAATATATCAAAAAATGTTGAGAAGTTGAGTGTGAAAAAATTATCAACACTATGAACAGCTATTATTATCCTTATTAATTTTTTTAAGTATTTATAAATTAAAAAAGAATGAAAAATGAATTGTTGATAAAAATGTATGTCGAAAATTTCTGAGAATGAGAAAAAAAGTTCGTACATTCGCACTGTATTACTTTGGATATAAAATACTAAATCGTTGGTCTTATGAATAATACCGAACTGGTAGCCCAAATCAACAGGCTGAAAAAAGAGAAAAATGCCATTATTATGGCTCACTATTATACACGACCTGAGGTGCAGGATATTGCCGATTTCGTTGGCGATTCGTTAGCTTTGGCTCAGGTTGCAGCTAAAACTGATGCCGATATAATACTCTTTGCGGGTGTGAACTTTATGGCCGAAACTGCTAAGGTTTTGTCTCCACAGAAGAAGGTTTTGATTCCGGCTCCGGAGGCGAGCTGCTCGCTGGCCGATTCGTGTCCTGCCGATGAGTTCGAAAAATTTGTTAAACAATATCCCGATCACATTGTAGTATCTTATGTCAATACATCTGTAGGTGTGAAGGCTGTAACCGATATTGTTTGCACTTCGAGCAATGCTGTTAAGGTTATAAATTCTATTCCGGCAGATAAACCTATCATCTTCGGACCAGACAGAAATTTGGGTAATTACATCAATACGGTTACGGGTCGAAATATGAAGGTGTGGGACGGCTGTTGTCACGTTCACGAAAAGTTCTCGGTTGAACGCATTACAGAGCTGAAAAAAGAGAATCCCGAGGCTAAGGTTGTTGCTCACCCTGAATGTAAGAAATCAGTGCTTAATTTGGCAGATTTTGTGGGTTCGACTGCTGCTATTCTTGACTACGTCAAAAAGGACGAATCAAAAGAGTTTATTGTGGCTACCGAGGTTGGTATTCTCCATAAGATGCAGGAAGAGTGCAGTGAAAAAAGATTTATTCCTGCACCACCTGAAGATGACAAATGTGGATGCAATAATTGCGACTATATGAAGATGGTGACTCTGGAAAACATTTTTGAAACTTTGAAAAACGAGACTCCAGAAATTATTCTCGATGAGAAGATTATCGAACGTGCCAAGTTACCAATAGTCAGAATGTTGGAAATTTTTTAGTTTATCTTTATTATTCTTTTTTCATTTTTCTTTTAATTAAATTATCAAAAAATTAAAGGAAAAGTAAAATAAGTAAATAATAAATAACAACAAAAAGAAAAAAATGAAAAAAAAGGCCTATCAAAACTGATAGGCATTTTTGTGTTTAGAACGGAAGGTCATCATCAACTGGTGATGGAACCTGAGGTTCTTGTGTAGTGTATGAAACAGGACGTGCTGTAGGTTCAATAGTTGAGTTTCCTGCGCCCATATTTCCACCACCGCTATACTGACCTTGTGTAGGTGCATCGCTTCTGCGACCAAGTAACTTTAACTCGTCTGCCAAGATTTCCACTCCCGTACGCTTTTGGTTATCACGGTCGGTCCATTCGCGAGTGCGGATTCTGCCCTCAATGTAGATTTGTGAACCCTTTCTTACATATCTGTCTGCTACGTCGGCGAGACTTCTCCACAGGGTAATTGTATGCCATTCGGTGTGGTCTTTGTTCTCTTTTGTAGCCTGATTATATATCCTCTCGGTAGTTGCCAATCTAATACGTGCAACCTTTACTCCGCCATCAAGCGAACGCACATCAGGATCCTGACCCACGTTTCCTATCAATATTACCTTATTTACCATATTTGTTCGTTTTTTTTAGTTCTTAATGCTTTGTTTCTAAACACAAATAATAACAATGTACATAAGTGATTACTAATCCTTTATCCCACTTATTAACAATTCTTCTTTATTATTTTTATTATTACTTTTTAACTTCTTTATCTTTATTATTTATGTAAAAATAAAAATTTAATGAAATAATAATATAAGAATAATGACAAAAAGAAAGATTGTTAATAAGTCTTAATAGAATTAATAATCAAGGTTTTGTAACATTGAAATCACGAGCTTGGTTAGCCTTACTTCGGCAGACTGACCTACTCGACAATTCTCTTCGTGCGAATCCTTTTTTCCACTACCGCCGATGTTGGTTATCACCGAGATTCCAAATACAGGCAACTGCATATGGCGTGCTACTATTACCTCGGGAACAGTAGACATTCCGACTGCATCACCACCTATTGTGCGCACAAATCTGTACTCGGCATTGGTCTCGAGCGACGGACCACTCAAGGCTGTGTAAACACCCTTTCTCACATCAATGTCGAGTTGTGCAGCACACTTTTCTGCCAATGCTATAAGTTTCTTACTATATGGCTCACTCATCTCGGGGAAGCGGACTCCGAATTCGTCCATATTTTTACCAATCAAAGGATTAGGTATCAAGTTTATATGGTCTTCGATAATCATTATATCTCCAGCCGAGAAGGTTTGATTCACTCCACCAGAAGCATTCGATACAAACAGACACTCAATACCCAACAGTTTCATCACTCGTACCGGAAATGTTACCTCTTGTGTAGTGTAACCCTCATAGTAGTGAAAACGTCCCTGCATTGCTACGACATTCACGCCACCGAGTCTACCAAAGACTAATCTGCCGTGATGACCCGCTACGGTCGATTGCGGAAAATCCGGTATGTCAGAATATTTTACCTCTGCAACCTTATCAATCTTATCAGCTAATCCTCCAAGTCCTGTACCTAAAATGATTCCGACCTGTGGCTTGAATTCTCCGATTATGTTATTCTGAAGAAATGATTTTGTATTTTTGATTCTCTCTAACATATTGGTTCAGTTGGTTATGAAAATTAACTTCTCTATCTCCTAAAAACTCTATTCCGATTGGTGTAAAGTAGAGTCTCTCTTGCAACACCTTGCTGATTCTATTCTTGTTGCACAATTTTACAGAGTCTTTTTCGGTAACTACGATTATAGTGTCTTCAGGATATTTTTTCAATGTTTGCTCGAGTTTAGCCAGCTCGTAAACCTTATATGCGTGATGGTCTGGATAGACAATTTTTTCTACTATTTCATACTTCTTTTCGAGGTATTCGTACAGCGAATTTGGATTGGCTATGCCGGTCATAACGATAATCTTGCCGCCATCCTGGGGCTTGGGTTGATGTTCGCTCCAGAACATAGGCATCAAATCTTCATTCACAATCTTTGTGTAGAAGAGTTTCTGGAAAGGTAACAATCCGAGTTTCTTTTCAAATATTCTAAAATCAATAGGCGAAAGTTCTCTATTAACCTTAGTCATAATGACCGTATGAGCGCGATTAATCTGCTTTTTCTGGTCTCGCAGCGTTCCCCACGGCAACAGATGGTCATCATAGAACGGATTGTTAATATCCACCAAAACAATATTAATCCACGGCTCGACATATCTGTGCTGGAATGCGTCATCAAGAATAATCAAATTGATTTCGGGGTGCAGTTCTCTCATCTTTCTGATTCCCTCGACACGTTTCTCGCAGACGCATACGGTTATGTTCGGAAACTTTTGTTTGATTTGTTTTGGTTCGTCGCCGATTTGTCGGTATGAAGATTCGCGCGTAGCCTCGATAAATCCGCGCGTTTTTCTGCCGTATCCTCGAGATAGTACACCGACTGTATATTGTTTGCTGAGATATGATATAAGATATTCAGTGTGAGGTGTCTTACCCGTACCTCCAACAGCAATATTACCGACACATACTATCGGTATATCAAACTCAACGCTCTTGAGTATGCCTGCATCAAACATTTTGTGTCTGATATGGACTCCTAAACCATAGAGCAGTGACAATGGTGCAAACAATAAATTTTTCATTACTAACTTGATAGAATACCTTAACAAATCCCTCAAAGTTATGACTAAAAAATTGATTTTCAAAATTTTTTTACATAATAGCAAAAATAAAATTTCAGAGATACATTTTTTATTTTGAAATATTTCGGAGATTCACTAACTTTACAAACCGATTTTTGAACAATAAAAACAGATGATTATGGATAAAGATAATGTTGAAATTCCATTGACAATTGAATTGACAAAAGAGATTGGCGAAGGTAATTATGCTAATCTGACGGTGATTACACACTCGACTTCGGAGTTCATTCTGGACTTTGTGAGAGTTATGCCTGGTGTGGAGAAGGCTCCGGTGAAGAGTCGCATCATTTTGACCCCCGAGCACGCTAAGAGATTGCTGATGTCGCTGAATGAAAATATCTCGAAGTATGAACAAATTTTCGGCGAGATAAAGATTCCTGTTCCGCAGATTAATCCATTTAATGTCAAAACTAAAGGAGAAGCTTAAACAGGTTTACACCCCTGCTGAAAAAAATAACCCGCCGAACTGCTCAGCGGGTTTTGTTGTTTCAACTGTGACTAAGAATTATTTCTTCTTATTCTTCTTTGCAGCTTTTTCTATTTCTTCTTTAGCCCAGTTTCTCTTTTCCATCGGTTCGGTCGGGTATTTCAAACCAGCCTCTTTCAACAGAGCGTCAATCTTTTCAGCCTCTTCGTATGGGTCAGAGTGAGGATTGAGTTCATTGTAGCGAACCTTACCGTTTACGTCAATAATTGCAATGTGAGGTACACCGAGAACACCATAATCAGGATTGTAAACTTCTTGTTTAGCAAATGCAACCTTCCAAGTCATATTTTGTTGACTCATAAAGGTCTTCATCAGGTTGAATTCCTTTTCAGGATCGTCCTTAGTGTTGATTGTCTTCTTGTTAACTCGGTCGATGTGACGGCCTTGAATACTTGTCACACCCAAGATAATAACATCATAATCTTTGTATCTTTCTTGCAATTTTCTAACATTCGGGAATGATTGTACGCAAGGACCACACCAAGTTGCCCAGAAGTCTACGATAACAACTTTACCTCTCAAGTCAGCCAAGTTTTTCAGGTCCATACCAGCGCTGTTCCAGATGAAGTCGAGTTCAGGAGCTGTTGCACCAATCAACTCGCGGCGAGCAAACAATGTGTTGAATGATTCGTATGTGTCTTTCAAGTTATTGATGTTAGCATCTTTGCTTTCTGCGATAGCTGTACGCATAGCTTCCAACATCTTTTGGTAGTATTCTTCCTTCAATTCTTTCGGGAAGTTTTCGCCCATATCCAAGATTTTTTTCCAAACATCCTTTGTCAATTGGTAGAATGCGTAGATGTGGGTTGTGCCATTTACGTTAGCATTCAAGAGTTTAATGAAATCAATGAACTGAGCATCAGTCATTTCTACTCGTGAGAACAACTTCAGAGCGTGGCAAGTGTTTTGGTCAGCCAACAAAGTTGTCGGATAAGCCATAATCTTCATAAAGCGCTCGTAGGTCAACTTTGCATCTTTGCCTTCGCGAGAGAAGATCATATAATCCAATGTAGATGCTGAGTCGCACTTCGCAGCAGCCTTTGCTTGCAATGCCGGCAACATCCATTTGTATGCAACGTCAACTCTTGCAGCACGCATAAGGTTGATCATCTGTCTGTAGTAAGCCTTGCTCAAATCATACAGACTATCCTGTTTTTGCAAATAGGTTTTGAGTTCTGCTTCTTTTTCAGCAGTGAATTCTTTCTTGTCAGCCATAGCTGAATAGGTTGCAAAAGTTTTGTACAAATCTTTGTACTGTTCGGTTGTTGGTCCTTGTTTGCAGCCAAACAATGTTGTTGCTACCAACGCCAGCAAAATCAATTTTTTCATTATTATTTGTTTAAGTTATACATTGAATATCACACTATTGTGATAAGATTTATTTCATATTTTCGATTATCTGCTCAGCTGCATCTACGAAGTATTTTTCTACGCCCGTAGCTCCGAGTTGGGTTACTGCGCCATTGTCTGCACTTTCGCAAACGCTCTGCACCAACGGAATCTGTCCCAACAGCTTGAGTCCGATTTTTTCAGCCAGCTGCTTACCGCCGTCGCGACCGAAAATGTAATACTTGTTCTCTGGCAACTCAGCCGGAGTAAACCAAGCCATATTCTCAATCATACCCAGCACCGGAATCTTAATCTTCTGGTTCTGGAACATTTCGATTCCGCGAATAACGTCTGCCAGCGCGATTTGTTGCGGAGTGCTGACGATTACTGCGCCGTCGAGAGTGATTTCGTTAATCAGGGTCAGGTGGATATCGCCTGTGCCCGGAGGCATATCAATCAACAGGAAGTCGAGCTCGCCCCACAAGGTGTCGTGCAGCAACTGTTTCAGTGCATTCGATGCCATCGGGCCTCTCCATATCAGAGCCTGGTCTGCGGGCAGATAGAAACCGATAGAGTTAATCTTGATGCCATCTTTTTCGGCAGGTATGATTCGGTCTCGGCCATCAACATTTTCCAGATAAGGGCTGTAATCCTCTACGCCGAACATCTTGGGCATTGAGGGTCCGTAGATATCGGCATCAAGGATTCCGACTTTATATCCCTTACGGCTGAGTGCTACGGCCAGATTCGCAGTTACGGTAGACTTTCCTACCCCACCCTTACCGCTGGCTACGGCGATAATCTTGTGAGCCTTGATTTCTGCCGGAGCATTGTTTTTTTCGGCTACTTCGGGTTTGTTAACATTGAGCAGAAGTTTGCCCTCAAGTTCAGGGAATTTGGTCAGTATCGTGTTGATAATGTTTCGTTCTATCGCTTTGGCGAAGGGGTCTTTAGCCTTGCGGAATGTGACTGTCACAACAAGTTTTTCGTTCACCTCCTGCAGCTCAACCATACCCAGCGAAACAATGTCTTGTTTAAATTCGGGATGTTGTACAATCGAGAGTGATTCTTTTATTTTTCCAAGTTCCATAATAACAAAAATTATTTTCACCGCAAAGGTACTATTTTACACTAAAAAATACTATCTTTACGCCCATAAACATAAAAAATATTTTTAATGAAAAACTTTATTGGAAACTTTTGGGCTTCGCTGCTGGCTTTTGTGGTAGGGTTGGTTGTTGTCGGATTTCTGAATGTGTTGGTATTTGCTGGTTTAATGGCAAATATGAGTTTGGGAAAAATAGATTCTCTGGTGCAAGTTAGTGATTCAACTGTTTTGACAGTGGATATGAGCACCATCTTCAAGGAGGGCAGTTCGACAAGCGAACTGAACATTAACGATATGACCATCGAGGTTGACTTGTCGCTGGAAGAGAGCGAGTCGGTTGATTATCTGAAGGTTGTGAATGCCATTTTATGTGCTGCCGATGATGACAGAATAGTTGCTATAAATTTGAAACCTGATGGTTTGACAATGGATATTGCTCAGCTTGTCGAGTTCCGCAGCGCTCTGGCTATGTTTGCTTCGAAAAAACCGGTCTATGTCTTTACCGAAAATTTTGAATCGCTGGGTTCATACTTCCTGTCGAGCATCGCAAATTACATTCAGATTGGCCGATTGGGCAACATTCCGTGGGTTGGTTTGTCTGCTACGTCGATGCACTTCAAAGGCTTGCTTGACAAGTTGGGCGCTGAGGTAGAGGTGTTCCGCTGTGGCAAGTTCAAGAGTGCAGTCGAACCATTCACCGAGCGAAAAATGAGTGCCGAAAACAGAAAACAAACCGAATTGATGCTCAACACAACGTGGGGTTATATAGTTTCGGGTGTGGCACAGGCTCGTGGCGTAGACTCGGCAATGTTGCAGAAGCTGGCTTCGGATTTGACTATATGTTCAGCACAAGAGGCTGTTAATCATAAATTTGTAGATAGAATTGGTGATGCTGAACAATTCGAACAAATGTTTGCCGATATTTATGGCGGAGATAAGAAAAAGATTAAAACCGTATCTCTGAAAGACTATATGACAACTTTCACACTGGAGGGTAAAAAGAGCAGCAATGGCAAAAAAGAGTATATTGGTGTGATATATGCTGCCGGCGATATTATGCCTTCGGATGACGGCAGTATGGGTGATGTGATTACTGCTGAAGATATGCTCACGAAATTGAAGAAAGCAGAAAAGGATTCAACTGTCAAGGCTGTGGTGTTGAGAGTCAACAGCCCCGGTGGCAGCGCGCTGGATTCGGAAATAATCTGTGCTCAGGTCGAAAAGCTGCGCAAGGTGAAACCCGTAGTCGTTTCGATGGGGAATGAGGCTGCATCGGGTGGCTATTACATCTCGGCTTTGGCTGACAGAATCATCACCTCGCCGCTGACGCTTACAGGCTCAATCGGAGTATTTTCGCTGGGTGTCAATGTACAGGGTCTGCTGACCAAGCAGCTCGGTGTGACTTTCGATAATGTGAAGACAAACAAATCGGCTGACTTCGGTTTCGGCAGAATGTCGCCTGCGCAAAGAGCTTATATTCAAAAATCTGTAGATGACATATACCTCCTCTTCAAAGAGAGAGTCTCTGCGGGTAGAAACCTCACAATGGAGCAGGTCGAAGAGGTGGCAAGTGGCAGAGTGTGGACAGGTATTGATGCTCAGAGAATCGGACTGGTCGATGGAGTAGGAGGGTTGAATGTTGCATTAGAGGTAGCCAGTCAACTCGCTCACATTGAAGAGGTTAATATAAAGGAGATTTCAAATTCGCGAGATATGTTGCCAGCTCTGATGAAGCGTTTGAAACGATTTGTTAAGACCGAATCAGAACTGCCTCTGCTCGATGAAAATATCAAATATCTGAAGAGTGTGGTCGGTATGTCTGGCAAGGTTATGGCTATCACTCCTGTAGTTTTGAATATACACTAATAGCATTGACTCTTAACTGAAAAATAATGTTTATAGCTCAGAGAAAACGTGCGGAAAATATTGCCGAGTACATTCTGTACCTGTGGCAGTTGGAGGATTTGCTCAGGGCACTGCAATTCAGCCCCGAGGCAATTTGGTCGCAACTTGTTGAAAAACAGACGAGCTTGGCTCCAGAACAGCAACAACAGGTGTTTATGTGGTATATGGAGCTGGCGTCGCTGCTCAAGGAGGAGGGGAAAATCGAGCACGGTCACCTGAACCATACTCTGCATCTGATTTCGGATATGAATGATATGCACTCCGAATTGTTGGCGCTGCCTGCGGGCGAGCACTACCGAAAGGTGTGGAGTAGGGTAGAGAACGAACTCCCTCGCTTGAAATCGGTGTTCAACAATATGAATGTCACAGATATCGAGATATGTTTCAGGGCGTTGTATGCGGTTATGCTCTACCGAATCAAGGGCGAGCAGGATAAGCACGACGGATATATAAATGATGTGATTACGCTCATCTCGCCGTTGATTGCTGTGTTGGCGGATACTTATATGAAATCCGAGCGCGGCGAAATTGATATTTATAAGGATTTATAACAAATATATCGCTTGTAATCAATGATTCTGAAGGTATTGTTCATAGTGTCGATATTGTTTCAGCTGGTGGCAGCAGTTGTGGCTATCAGGCTGATTCGGGCTACGAAGTACAATGCCTCGTGGATTTTGATTTCGGTGGCTCTGACCCTTATGGCCATAACCCGAATGGGCGAATTTGTAAGGCATATTATGGGGCGAGCCTGGCCTATGTCTCAGGAGTTTATGGTCTGGATTGGGATTCTGATTTCGGTCTGTTTCACAATCGGAATTTTTATGATTCCCAAAATCCTGAACTACATATTCCAGATGGAGTATCAGAAACGCATCTCGGCAGAGCGAATTATAAACATCGTGATTCACACCGAGGAGCGTGAGCGTATGCGTTTCTCAAAGGATATTCACGACGGACTGGGGCCGCTGTTGTCCTCGGCTAAGATGTCGGTATCGGCTTTGGCGGGAACCGAACTCAGCAAGGAGCAAAAGGATATCATCGAGAATACAAATTTAGTAATTGACGAGGCTGTCAAGTCGCTGAAACTCATATCTAACAACATCAGCCCGCACATACTCAACAACTTCGGGCTGGAGCGTGCAATAGAAAATTTTATCAAGAAGTTCGAGAGCATCAGCGACCTGAAAATCAATTTCCAGTCAAACTTGAAGAAGATAAGACTCGTAAACAATATCGAAGTTATTCTCTATCGCATTGTGTGTGAGATGATTAATAATACGATTAAACACTCGGGAGCCACTCGTGCAGACGTGTCTCTGATGTTGAACGAGGGTGAGTTAACCCTTGAATATGGCGATAACGGCTGCGGCTTTATTGTGGAAAATGCGCTGGAGAACAGCTCGGGAATGGGACTTTCAAACATCATATCGAGAGTTGAGTCGATTAAAGGCGAAGTCAAAATAGACAGCAATCTGGGGCAGGGTGCCCGATTTGTCATCAAAATAAATGGCGTGAAATGACACAGAATAAGATTAAAATTCTACTGGTAGATGACCATACCTTATTTCGCAACGGTTTGAAAATTTTGCTCAGTACGGTTGCGGATTTCGAGGTGGTTGGCGAGGCTGCTGATGGAGTGAAGTTCATCGAAATGCTCGACTCTGTTACGGCCGATGTCGTTTTGTTGGATATCAGTATGCCCAATATGAACGGCATTGATGCTGCTCGTTGTGCTCTGGAGAAAAAGCCTGATTTGAAGATTATTACGCTTTCGATGTATGGCGAGGAGGATTACTACTTCAAGATGGTTTCGCTGGGAGTCAAGGGATTTTTGTTGAAGAATTCGGAGATTTCACAGGTGAGAGATGCCATATACACAGTGGTCGAGGGCGGATCGTATTTCTCGCAGGAGCTGCTGTTCAATCTTGTCAGCAATCTTAAAAGCGTAGTCCATATTGAACCTGAAGCAATTGATGATGAAGTGGATAACAGTGACGAAAATGAGCCGTTGTCTCAGCGCGAGTTGCAGATTCTGTTGTTGATTTGTCAGGGATTGTCGAATGTTGAGATAGCCGATAAATTGTTCATTTCCAAGCGTACCGTAGACAAGCATCGCGCTAATATATTGGCTAAAACACGTTGTAAGAATACGGCCAATCTTGTGGTCTACTCAATCAAAAATCAGTTGGTTGAGATATAATAAACTAAAATATATTCAAAAAAGATAACTCATAAGATTGAGATATGAAAAAAAAGTTTATATATTTGTGAGCAAATGTTAATTAAAACCCATTTTATATGAAAAAAAACAAATTAAAAGTAGCTCTTTTGAGCCTTGCAGCAGTATTGTTTTGTAATTTTGCATCTGCACAGAGACCGAGGATTAGAGATTCACGACCATCTCCAGAAAGAATTGCTCGATATGAGGCTGAATCAAAAAGAGATTCTCTTTCGAGGACGTTTGAGCATTTAGATAGAGGTAGTAGTTATCTTCGTACTAAGATTGAGAGTCGAGTAATCAAGAGAGGGGATTCTACTCGGATAAAGTATGTGTTTGACAACAGATTTATAAATCAGATTGTTGTTGAGGGTGGCTACAAAACTACGATTGATGATATCCGCAAAGGTGTTTTTGTTGCAAAAGTAAGCCCCCCAAAGACAAAATTGGTATATGCTTATGCATACGATGTAGATGGTGGGAAGACCGAATCTGTTTTTTTAGTTGTCGTTGTTGAACCAGAAAAGTACGACAGTATTATCAAGGAATACAACAAGATTAAAGAAGATGGTCGAGCAGAAGAAAAATTTATTACCAAACTCTCAGGTGGCACTTGGAAAGAATGGAGAACTGGTAAAGTTAAATAAAATGTAACATTAACAACAAAACCCGCCGAGCAATACGGCGGGTTGTTTTTTTCAGCAGGGTGGGGGATTAAACCTTTTTCAGTTCGATGCGCATCGTGGTGCCGTGGTTTACCTCCGACCACAAGACAAATATTCTGCCTCGGTGGTTGTCGTGGATAATCCTCTTGCTGAGCGAGAGTCCCAAACCCCAGCCTCGGGTCTTGGTGGTGAAGCCCGGCTCGAATATGCGCTTGTATGAGGCTTTTGGCATACCTTTTCCGGTGTCGGTGATGTCGATGTATAGGTGACGCTCGTCCTGGGTCATTAATACAGTAATTTCGCCCTTTCCCTGCAGCGCGTCAATCGCATTCTTTATCACATTCTCGATTACCCACTCGAACAGCGCGTCGTTTATCATACTCTCCATCGGAGCCTCGGGCTTACTGAATTCCAATTTTACATTCTTCGGTATGCGTGTCTGGAAGTAGTTCACGCAGTTCTCGATGATTGTGCAAACATCATTCTGGCTCAGCATCGTTGACGAGCCGATTTTCGAGAATCGGTCAATCACCTTCAGCAGTCTCACAAGGTCTTTGTTCATTTCGTCAATTACCATTGGGTCGACGGATTGGGTCTTCAGATACTCGAGCCACCCAAGCAGCGATGAGGTAGGGGTGCCCAGCTGGTGGGCAGTCTCCTTAGCCATACCTATCCAGACGCGATTTTGCTCGTCACGCTTCGAGAATTTAAACGTAAAGTAGGTGAAGATAACGAACAGTATAATTACCCCAATCTGAATGTAGGGGTAGTAGTAGATGCTCTTCAGAATGGCCGATTCGTCATAGTACAGATAGAAACTCTCTGTGTATGTCGGAATCTCGATTCGCTGGTTCTTGGCCGACATCATATTGAGCTTTTCCCACAATTTGTTTCTGTCTTCGAGAATCTCTTTGGGGATAAGGTGTGAATTGACTACGGTCATATTCTGGTCGGTCAGTATAAACGGAATCTTGTTATTGGCGTGGATAATCAGCTTAATCAGAGGGTCTTGGTTATTCACGTCGCCAAGTCGGCTCATTGCATACGACCACAGGCTGACCTCGTTCTGTTCCTTCTCTCTCAGCTGGCGTGCCAGGTGGTTGGTGAAGGTGAGTGATGACAAGCCGATAATCAGACCAACAATAATCAGCACCATCTTGCCTCGGTAGGTCAAAGTGATTTTGTCCATTGTTCCAAGATGGGAGTAGAGTTTCACGTATTCCTGAAAAAACTCTGTTATTCGGGTCGTAATGTCTTCGAGTTGGGCGCGTATGGCCGATTTGTCAAGTTTCATCGTGTGGGCTTTTCTTACTTTCTGTCTGTATCCTTGTTCAGGTATTTTTCATATTCTGAGGGTGTATTCAGCACTTTTAGTGTTTTGGTCAACTCCTCATCGCTACCCAGCGAGTTGCGGATTACGCCCTTTCGGTAGTGATGTCTCAGTATGATTTCGTTCTCAATCAGCGGCTGTATATCCCAGCGGAATGCTGTCAGGTTGTCTATATTTTCAGTCTTGATTTTTTCCTCCAGAGCCTTGATTTGCTCCTCGATGCGGTCGAGATACTTTTCACGGGTTGCCACCTTGCGCAGCATCTTAACTGCAGCATCTGTCTCTGATTTAAAGTCTATTTTTTTATCTTTTGTGTATTCGATGAATTCGTTATACTCTTCGTCAGTCAGAGTGAATCTTTTGCCCGTTTCTGAGCCTCTGAGGGGGTATTTCTTATAAAAGATGCGTGCGAAGTCCTCAATGTAGCCCTGACTGTACAGACTGACCGTAAAGATTGTGTGGTAGGTTGGAGCTATTTTCAGGTCGGGCATAATGCCGCCACCGTCGTAGACCTTTCGGCCTTTGGCGGTTTTGAACTCATTAATCAGCGAAGTCGGATCGTAGCCATGTCGTTCTGTGAGCCAAGGAGTTGAAAAATGATGTTGTCTTCCTAAGACCGCT
>JAZOQL010000316.1:0-1927 GCA_045656065.1 Rikenellaceae bacterium
AGCCGCGTGTGGTACGCTGTACGATGGAGAAGAAAACCGCCTACAACCGAGAAACGGGTACGGCAAACGTTTACATTTTCGGCTATGAAGAGGTCAAGAAAGTTTAGCACGCTCCGCGCGATAGTGGGAGCGTGTCAAGTATCGGCAACGCTATTTGGTTGCATCGTTGGTTGGTCTTTCGGTGTCCTGTTTGTCGTTGCCGTGATTGGGTTGATAGATGCAGTTTATAACCATTTTGCAAACTGACTATGCAGCACGAAGAAGAACGAATACAAGGTGCTATTGTGACGTATTTCCGCTATATGCACCGAGAGTATGCCCCGTTGTTGGTACACGTTGCAAACGAGCGCAGATGTTCCGTAAGGCAGGGCGCGCGGTTGAAAGCGATGGGAGTGACCGCGGGTGTCGCTGACTTGCTTTTGTTCGTGCCGCGAGGCGGTTGGCACGGGCTTTGCTTGGAGGTCAAGACCGAGAAAGGACGGCAACGGGACACGCAAAAGGAGTGGGAAGAAGCCGTCACCGCGCAAGGGTATTTGTACCTTATCGTAAGGAGTACGGACGAAGCGAGAAAGGTGCTTGAAACGTACCTAAAAGGCGGTTTTGTGCGCTGAAATGTTAAAAAAGTGTTAAATTCTGCATTTTTCCGTTGGTTTATTTGGTTATGTGCAAAATATGTATTATCTTTGCACTCGTTAAACAATAACCAATAAACAACAAACAACTATGGAAAAGGATTTGACAAAAATCATCGCAGCAGCAACCGAAGCGGTCAAGGCTTATTATGACGATGAAACGCTTTTCGACATCGCACAGAGCCGCGCAAAGTTCAATGGCAACTACATTGACTTTGAGGTAGGCGAGAACTTGTACTATATAGACGTTGAAGATGGAGAGTTCGACCTCAAAGATTACAGCGAAGCGGGTGACTATTACACCGCGCCGAGCAACGACTACGAAATCTCCAATCTATTAGTCAAAGGCACTATTAGGGACGAGGGGTGCGAAAAGGTTTGCGATTTGGAAGCCAAACTATATTGGACGGAGGGGAAATAAACCCCTCCAACCTTAATTTTTCGGGAAAATATTTGCATAATCAATTATAAATCATTATCTTTGCAGCGATGAAAGCAGCGATTAAGATTGACCCACGATTGACACGCGCAAGGCGGGGAATACTACAAAGAAGCACGGCGCACTATGGCGCATATTGGGTGGTAGTTGGTATTCTTGCAGAGTATGGCGGGCGAATGGAACGGCAAGAACTCTATGACGAAATAGGATTGCACGACCAAGGACAGACAGCCGCCGAGTTGCTTGACGATGCGGAACTTTTTGTCACCGATGGCGAATATGTAGAATTGCCCGAATATGCAGCAGCAGCCGAGAAAGCGGACAAAGCAAGGCAATCGGCACGGGCAAGGTGGGACGCACGGAAGCCAAAGCC
Organism: Rikenellaceae bacterium; assembly: GCA_045656065.1. Lineage (GTDB taxonomy): Bacteria > Bacteroidota > Bacteroidia > Bacteroidales > Rikenellaceae > CAJGBR01. Next base: position 1,445 of record JAZOQL010000316.1, read on the forward strand.
ACGGAGAACGCGCAAAACGTGCGCAGAACCCGCGATTGTTGCCGAGGTGATAGAAGATACAGACTTGCAAAAGTTCGTGCAATGGGCGCAAGAAAATACCCCGTATCTTTCCGACCCGAAGAACATACGACCTTTGACAGCCGAGGAATTGCGGAAACTTAAAGAACGCTATGGCACACGTTGCATAATGGAGACGATGCAAGCGTTGGAGAACCGCAAAGACCTACGCAAAAAGTATTCAACACTATATTTCACGTTAAATAATTGGTGCAAAAATGAATGTAAACGTACAACAGGTAATAGAGATGCAGCGGCAACAGATGCAAAGCAGCAATGGTGCGAACGCTTTGCAAATCTGTAAGGATGCGCGTTGTTTGGAGGTTGTGCGCCGATTTGGTAACGCGCAAAACCTTGCCGTTGCATACACCAAAGGACTGCAACCCTATATGAGCGATGCGGTGAAGCGTGAAAGTCGGATCGTAG
>JAZOQL010000317.1:0-8209 GCA_045656065.1 Rikenellaceae bacterium
TGCTCCGCGTTCGGGACAGATTGTCTTCGAATCGAAGGGCGTGGGTAAATCGTTTGGCCAAAAACACGTATTTTCAGGGGCAGATATAATATTGACCAAAGGCGAGAAGATTGCACTTGTGGGTAGAAATGGCGAGGGTAAGACTACGTTTTCGAGAATCGTAATCGGAGAACTTGAGGCTACCGAAGGCGAATTCAAACTCGGACACAATGTCAGCATTGGTTATTATGCTCAGAATCAGGACGACCTGATGGACGGTGAATTTACCGTTTTCGATACGCTGGACAGAGTTGCCGTAGGGGATATTCGCACTCGATTGAGAGATATTCTCGGAGCATTCCTGTTCAGGGGCGAAGATATAGACAAGAAGGTAAAGGTACTTTCTGGTGGCGAACGCTCGCGATTGGCTATGGCGAGAATGATGCTCTCACCCTGCAATCTGTTGGTGCTCGACGAACCCACCAACCATATGGATATGAGGTCGAAGGATATTCTCAAGGAGGCCATCAAGGCTTATGACGGAACGGTGGTATTGGTGTCGCACGACCGCGAGTTCTTGGACGGACTTGTATCTAAGGTGTATGAATTCCACAATGGTCGTGTGAAAGAGTATATCGGCGGAATCTACGACTTCCTCGAGCGAAAAAAGGTCAACTCGATGAGGGAGATTGAGGCTCGCAAGACAGAGGAGAAGGTTCAGCAGGTCAAGAACACCGAATCGAAGGTGTCCTATCAGGAGAAACGCGACTATGATAAAAAGCTGAGAAAACTCTCTAATGACATAAGCAAGGTTGAGGCGCAGATTGAAGAGTCAGAGGCGTTGCTCGAGCAGATGAATGCTCAACTTGCCGAGCCTGAAAAGTTTGGTATAGACCTCTCTAATGGCGAATACTACGAAAAATATGAGGCAGCAAAACGCGAAAATACGCGTCTGATGGTCGAATGGGAACGCCTCTCTGAGGAGCTCGAACTTGCAAAGAATCAGTAATGATGCAATCTTCGGAAAACAGTTATATCACACTATTCGATTTGATGACTGTGGTCAGACGCGAGATTGAACAGCGTCTGGAGTCGTTCTATTGGATTGTGGCCGAAATCAGCGAATTGAAGGTCAACAGTTCGGGACATTGCTATCTTGAACTTGTGGATAAGGTTGACGAGAATCAGTCGCCCAGAGCGCGGTCAAGTGCGGTAATATGGGCTAACAGATACACCATCATTGATTCATATTTTCGCGCCGAAACGGGACAGGCTCTCAAGCGTGGTCTGAAGATTTTGGTCAAGTGTCGAGTGTCGTTCCACGAGTTGTATGGATTGTCGTTGCAGATAGTGGACATCGACCCTGTATATACGGTTGGCGAGGTGTGTCTCAAGCGTAAGCGAACCATCGAGCAGCTCAAGGCAGATGGCGTTTTTGATATGAATCGCGAGCGAGAGTCTGATGTGGTATTCCAGCGTGTAGCGGTTATATCGGCTCGTCAGGCTGCGGGTTATCAGGATTTTATGAACGAGCTGGCTCGTAGCAGATATGCCTTTGATGTTGAGTTATTCGAGGCTGCGGTTCAGGGCGACTCGGCCGAGGGGTCGATTATAGCTGCGCTCGACAGAATCAACGACCGGGTTGATGAGTTCGATTGCGTGGTGCTGATTCGTGGTGGAGGTTCGCAACACGACCTGAGTTGTTTCGATTCGTATGAGATGTGTTCAAATCTGGCACAGTTTCCGTTGCCGCTGCTGACGGGTATCGGTCACGACAAAGATGTTTCGGTGGCTGATATGGTAGCATACAGGTCGCTGAAGACACCTACTGCCGTAGCAACCCATCTGGTCGAATTGATGGAGTCGTTGCACGTCTGGCTTGATGACACTCAGCGCAGAGTTAGTTTGAATGCAACATCAGAAATAGATGCCCAGAAACACAATTTAGAGCGATTTGTCCACTCTCTGAGGAATACGACCATAATCTCATTGAACAATTACCACCGCAAAATAGCAATATACCAGACCGAACTCAAGCGGGTCTATTTGCACATCGACCGCGAACGACTAAAGTTGTCTAATACGCAACGGGTTCTGAATGATAGAGTTGGGCGTATTATCGAGAAAAATCAGTTGAGACTTGAGGCCCTGGAATCAGTGGTGAAGAATCTGTCGCCTCAGCGAGTGCTCAATATGGGTTATTCTATAGTGCGAGTCGGGGGCAAGGCTGTATCGTCGGTGGCGAATTTGGCTGCAAATCAGGAAGTGGAAATAGAAATGTCTGATGCTGAAATAGTTGCTAATGTGAAACAAATTAAAATTAAATAGAAATGAAAAAGGAGAAAATCTCATACAGCGATGCTATGGCCGAAATCGAGCGAATACTCAAGCGAATGGAGTCGGACGGTATTGATATTGATAACCTGTCGGTTGATGTGTCGCGCGCGTCGAAACTGATTGAGATGTGTCGCGAAAAATTGCTCAAAACAGAAACCGATGTGAACAAAATACTGAATAAAGATTCTGAAAATTAATAACTTAAATAATATGAAAAGATTAACTTTGATTGCGTTGTTGTTGATGTCGGCAACAACACTGATGGCTCAGAAGACGCCGCTGAGTCAGGCAGACTACGATGGTTGGCTCAGGCTGTCAAAAGCCGGACTTTCGGATAATGGCGATTATTTCTACTATGTGGAAAAACCTCAAAAGGGAGATGCAAAACTGATTGTCAAGTCGCGTGACTTAAAACGCTCGATGACAGTTGATTGTGCTGAGGAACTCTCTTTTGTAGGCAACCGATTCGCAATGTTTAAAATCTTGCCTAAGATGGCAGACGTCAGAGCACTCAAGCTCAAAAAAACGGCTAAGGATAAACTCCCGAAGGATACGGCTTGTCTGATGGATCTGGAAAAAATGAGTTATACGAAACTCGAAAAGGATATCACTTACAAGCAGATAGGCGAACTCTCTGTGCTTCAGTTTGTTCGCACTATCAAATTGCCAGCCGATACCACCAAAAAGGATACTGCCAAGAACGTAGCCAAGAAAGATGACAAGGCAAAGAAACCTAAGAGCTACAAGCGTTTGGTGTTCTGGAACCTCGAAACGGGCGACTCGCTGACTGTCGACAGCATCAAGAGTGTGTTTACCAGCAAGTCAATGACCTTTGCCTACACCAAAGAGATTGATTCTGTTGAATATCTGTTTGTAAAACAGGGTGATAAGGAGTACAGAATCTTCGGAGAAAAGAACTCACAAATCAAGTCATTGACATTTGATGAGGAGGCCGAACAATTGGCATTCACCTACACACTTGACACAGCAAAGAATAAGGTCTATGACCTTGCGTATTTCGATTTGCGTGCTGCGAAGAAATCGAAATATATGGCTGCAAAGTTGGAGTTGAACTACACCGAATCAATGCCCGAAGGTTTCTGCGTAGAGGAGTCTGCGCCGACTTTTACATTGGACGGTAAGTTGTTGAAATTCAAGATTACAACCAAGCCCGAAGAGGAGGTGAAAGATACACTGACAGATGACGAGAAGTTCAGTCTTGATGTTTGGAGCTACACCGATACGGTCAATATGCCTAAGCAGTTGGTGCAAAAACAGGGCAAGGAAAGCTATACTGCAATCTGGAATCCCAAATCAAAAGAGTGGGTGCAGTTGGGTAACGAGTACATTAAAGAGGTTCGAATCCCAGATAACACAGAACCAATGATGGCTATGTGTGCAACCTCTAATCCATATATGATTAACTCTGATTGGGATTATCCCGTTGGCACAGACCACTATCTCGTAGACCTGAAGAACGGTAAGCGTACACTGTTGCTGAGCGATTTTATCGGCTGGTTGAATTACTCGCCGACAATGACCTATGCCGTAGCTTGGAACGCTCGCGAAAATCAACTTGTATCGGTAAATCTCAAGACCCGCGAGGTGGTGAATCTCTCTGATACGATTGATTTCTCGGCGCACAATGATACTCCGACATACCGCAATGCTCAGGGTTCTCTGGGCTGGAGCAAAGATGGTGCATTCTTCTATGCTTATGACAAGTATGATTTGTGGCGACTCGACGTTACGGGCAAGAGTGCGCCTGTGTGTGTGACTCGAGGTTTCGGACGCGAAACAAACCAGCGACTCAGAGCCTACTTCCCGTTCGAGCGCAAGGGTATGGAGCGAAACTATATCAATGAAGCCGATGTGAAAATGTTCCAGGCATTTAACTACGAAAACAAGCAGAGCGCATTTTATCGCATTGAGAAGGATGCTGAGCCCGTTAAACTGATGGGTGGTAAATATCACTATTCGATTATTTTGATTGGTAAGAAAAAAGATCTGGATTTGTGTCTGTGGACTCGCGAAAACTTCAACGAGTATCCTGATTTGTGGATTGGTACAAAACAGTTTGAAAATGCCACTAAGGTTTCAAATCTGTCTTCACAAATGGACAACCGTCTGTGGGGTAGCGTTGAACTCATCGAATGGACAGACTTCAACGGTAAGAAATCGACCGGTATGTTGTACAAGCCTGAGAATTATGACCCGACACGCAAGTATCCGACAATCGTCTATTTCTACGAAAAAATGTCAGACCAACTCTACAGATATAATATGCCACAGCCCAGCGCATCGATTATTATCCCGCCATACTGCACCAGCAATGGTTATGTAGTCTTTATTCCGGATATTGACTACAAAGCAGGTTACCCGGGCGAATGCTGCTATAACAAGGTAGTCAGCGGTTCGCAGGCTATCATTGAGCGTGGTATCGCTGACCCTGAACGTATGGGTTTGCAGGGTCAAAGCTGGGGCGGTTACCAGATTGCATATCTTGTGACAAGAACAAATATGTTCCGTTGTGCGAGTCCGGGTGCTCCGGTGTCAAATATGACAAGTGCATACACTGGTATCCGTACAGGTTCGGGTATGGTCAGAATGTTTATGTACGAGCACGGCCAAAGTCGTATCGGAGCATCTTTGTGGGAAGCACCAATGCGCTATATCGAAAATTCACCGGTGTTCTATGCTCCGAAGGTTGAGACTCCGCTGTTGATTCGTCACGACGACGCCGATGAGGCTGTTCCGTTCCAACAGGGTGTGGAATTCTTTATGGCTCTGAAACGTAGCGGCAAGACCGTCTGGATGTTGAACTACAATAAGGAACCACACAACTTGAGATCTCGAGCTGCAAGAATGGACTGGGATAAACGTATGATGCAGTTCTTTGATTACTATCTGAAAGATGCCAAGATGCCTCGCTGGATGAAAGAGGGTATTTCGGCTAAGGAGAAGAATAAGGATAGAAAATATGACTTGGTAGACTAAGTCTTGATGCTCGGAAAAAAGAGGTTGTCGAAAAATTACTCGGCGACCTCTTTTTCTATTATTTAAAAATTGGGTATCTTTGCACCTGAGATAAAGTTTAACTGCAATGAAATTTCCCGCACTGAACATACCACACTATCCTGTAAGAATGAGGCGCACCGCTGATGGAGGTGTGCAGTTCTGGGACGAGTGTCGCAGGAGGTGGCTCGAGGCTACGCCCGAGGAGTGGGTGAGACAGAATTTCCTTGCATATCTGATTGCCGATAGAGGGTGTCCCGTGCAGTTCATAACTACGGAATACCCCGTAAAGGTCAATGGTCAGTCTCAACGTGTAGATATAATGGTGTTCGATTCGGCGGCGCAACCGTGGTTGCTGGTCGAGTGTAAGGCTACGGAGGTTGAATTGTCACAGGCTGTGCTGATGCAGGCTGCGCGGTATAATATGGTGCTGAATGTTCCGTTTCTTGTAGTTACTAACGGGTTGGAAACAAGATGTTTCGGCAGAAAAGAGGGCGAATCAATATTGACTCCCTGTCAAATTCCTCTGTGGAAGTAACCAATTATTTTTCAGCAGAATAAAAAAGGTATGATTATTGATTTCCAAATTTCGAAAATAATTTGGATATGAATATCGTTATTACAGCCCTGAGTTCGTGGGACAGCGGGACAATGTCAAATATCAGAACACTCGCCGAACAATTTTCCATTCGTCATAATGTACTGTTTGTAGATACGCCGCTGGACATATCAGGGCCAATCAAGGGCTTTCGCAGTGCCGAAAATAATGGCAGAATAAAACGAATCTGCAAACCGGGACCTATGCTGCGTTGGGTTAATAATAAGATGTGGTTATTTACGCCTCCCATTGCCATTTCGGCTCCGGGCAATCTCTTCTCGGAGATTATGTTCGATATGGTCAATCGACGAAACAATCGTCGTTTGGTGCGAGAGATTCAGTGGGCAATGGAAAAAATTAATATGAAACACGATTTTGTACATATTAATGACAATGATATCTTTAGCGGATTCTATATGAAAGAGTTGCTCGCACCACGATTTTCAATATACTATCGGCGAGACAATCTGCTTGCAGTGCCATATTGGCATCGCAACGGTGTGCGACTCGAACCGCAGTTGATTCGCAAGTCAGATGCAGTTGTCACCTGTTCGGAGAGTCTGGCTGCCGAAGTGAGACATTACAATTACAATACCTTCAACATCGGACAGGGAATCAACCTTCAGTCGCTCAGGGCAGATTACAACAAACCCTTGAGGCCGCGTGATTTGAACGGGATTCGAGGCCCGATAGTTGGATTTGTGGGCAATTTGACCTCGCTCTACACTTCAGCCAATATGATACATCGTGTAGCCCGCGAGCACCCTCAAACTTCAGTAGTCTTGGTGGGTAACGAAGACCGTTCGTTTACTTCACACACGTTGCATCTGTTGCCAAATGTATTTTTTCTCGGAGCTAAAAAAACAGACCAGCTTGTACACTATGTTCAGAATTTTGACGTGCTGATTAATCCTATGAGTGTCAACGAATTGACAGATGTTAATTACTCGCCGGTGATAGATTTGGCATTGGCTATGGGAAAACCCGTAGTGTCGATGAGAAACAATTCGTTGTCTCTGCTTGGACGTTATGTTCATTTGGCAGACTCAGAGGACGATTTTTCTCGAGCTGTGTCGCTTGCACTCAAAGAGGTTGATAATAAGGATTTGTCCGAATATAGACGTGCCTTTGCCGAGTCGTTGAATGTCGAACTTTGTGCCGAGCGTTTCTATGCCGTGGTTGATTATCTGGAGAATTCAAGACAAAAGAAAGGTGTCGCGACAACGCTTGCGGGCGTGTCAACGACACCAAGTTAGTCGCGAGTCAGAGGACTCTTATTTGCAGTTGAGCAGAATCTCTTTTGCAACGCTGCCTGTTACGTTCTGCATTTCGCCAAATGCCACAATACGTTGCCTGAAACGACTTTCAATTTCGTAGATAGTTTCATCTGGAATTCCGGCTTCGCCCAGACGTGTAGCCAGACCCAATGAACGGAAAAATTCTTCTGTACGTTCGATAGCCTTCAATGCGCGTTCGCGGTCGGAGCCTTCGGTGATTCCCCATACACGCTCGCCGTATTGAACGAGTTTTGCCTCTTTTTGTTCGATAAGGGTGCGCAGAAGTCCCGGCAGAACGATGGCAAGTGTAGCTCCGTGAGTCAGCCCGTGAATAGCTGTCAATTCGTGACCAATCATATGCGTAGCCCAATCCTGAGTTACACCCAATGCTACGAAACCATTGAGTCCCATAGTTGCCGAAAGCATATAATCACACATCAAATCATAGTTTTCCTTATCTTCTTTGATTTTAGGTGCAATTTCAATGAGTGTTTGCAAAAGGCCTTCGCTCCAGCGGTCCATAATTCTCGACTGACCGGGTGTTGTCATATATTGTTCCATAACGTGAACGAATGTATCTGCGATGCCGCACGCAATTTGGAACTCGGGTAGCGAATAGGTGACAGTCGGGTCGAGAATCGAAAATTTAGGATGGTTGCTGTAAAAAGCAAATTTTTCTTTAGTCTCTTCGCACGAGATAACTGCACCGCTGTTCATTTCCGAACCTGTTGCCGGCAGAGTCAAAACGGCTCCGAGTGGCACGGTTAAGTCCGTTCTGCCCTTCAGCACCAATTCCCACGGGTCGCCTGGGTAGAGCAAACCTGCCGAAATGAGTTTTGTTCCGTCTACGACCGAACCACCGCCTACGGCCAGCAGGTAGTCTACCCCTTCGGCCTTGCCCAGTTCGATGGCCTTGCGCAGAGTCTCGATTCTCGGATTGGGTTCTATGCCCCAGAATTCGATGTAGTTTTTGCCTTCGAGAGCCTTTATCAATTGGTCATAT
>JAZOQL010000318.1:0-7189 GCA_045656065.1 Rikenellaceae bacterium
TGCTCCGCACAGTCAGCGAGGCGCAATATCTCAGGCGTGGAGCGTCGCTGCAATACTCGAAATCCAACGAATGATAGAATATAACCAAAGATAAGATATGAAAGTATTGATGTTTGGCTGGGAATTTCCGCCACACATTGCCGGCGGACTCGGCACCGCCTGTTACGGTATGACTCACGGATTGGCAGAAAATAGTGTCGAGGTGACGATGGTCATTCCAAAGACATTCGGCGGCGAGTCAGATTCTCAGGTCAGAGTGCTCGACGCCTCATCGGTAGATGTAAGTGCTGATACTGCCCAGAGATTTGCGCCCGTAATAATAGAGTTGAATTCGCCACTTGTGCCCTATGTTACGCCTGAGGAGTTTGCTCGCGGAGTAAGGAGTCACTCCGAAAACTATGGCGGAGTGTTCAGGTTCTCGGGCAGATATGGTGCAAATCTGATGCAGGAGGTGGAGCACTATGCTGTCGTGGCAGCGCAGATTGCACTCGACCTCAATGGTAAATTTGACGTAATCCACGCCCACGATTGGTTGACCTACCGCGCGGGAATCTTGGCCAAAGAGATTTCGGGCAAGCCGCTTGTTGTTCACGTTCACGCTACGGAGTTCGACCGCAGCGGCGAGAATATCAATCGCAGTGTATTTGAGATTGAACAACAGGGAATGGCTGCTGCCGACAGAGTCATTGCAGTGAGCAACCTGACCCGTTCGATTGTGGTCGAAAGGTATGGAATCTCAGCCGACAAGGTCGAAGTAGTACACAATGCCGTTATGGCCGAAGATAGAGCAATCAGTGTCAAGCGCGATTCGTCATTGAAAACGGTGACCTATTTGGGCAGAATAACCTATCAAAAGGGGCCCGATTATTTTATTGATGCTGCGGCAAAGGTTCTGGCTCGCACAGATGATATTCGCTTTGTAATGGCCGGAAGCGGCGATTTGTTTCAGCGGTCGGTGCGTCGAGTGGCTGCGCTGGGACTTGAGCGTAATTTTAGTTTTCCGGGCTTTCTGCGGGGTGGGGAGGTGCGACAAATGTTGGCGCAGAGCGATGTGTATGTTATGCCCAGCGTATCTGAGCCGTTTGGTATCTCACCACTCGAAGCGATGCGCGAAAATGTGCCCGTAATAATATCCAAGCAATCGGGCGTAGCCGAAATACTGAAGCACGCCATTAAGGTCGATTTCTGGGATACCGATGCCATAGCCGATGCCATTTATGGCTTGTTGCGCTATCGGCCTGCTGCGCGAGTTGTTGTTGAGAATGGGCGCCGCGAGGTCGATTCGCTGAGCTGGAAAGATGCTGCACGCAGCATAGCCAAAATTTATAGAAATTTATACAATAGTTAGTCTTATGAAGGATATCTGCATTTGTCTGAGAATTCATCAGCCGTTGAGATTGAAGCGTTACCGCTTTTTTCAGATGGGCAACGACCACTTCTATCTTGATGATAACCGAAACCGCAGCGCAATGCAGCGGGCTGTACACTCGAGTTATATTCCTATGGTTGATATGGTCGAGCGGTTGAGCAGTAAGTGGGACGAACGATTTGCAGTCTCAATTTCCATCTCGGGGACAGCTCTCGAGCAGATGCGCGAGTATTCGCCATTGATGATTGACCGACTCAAGATGCTGACTCGTCATCGGCAGATTGAGTGGATTGCCGAGACTCACCCTCATTCGTTCAGTTCATTGTTCGACAGAGATGAGTTTGCAGCTCAGGTTGAGAATCACAGAAAATTGCTGCGAGAGCTGCTGTCTGTCGAATCGGAAACATTTCGCAATACAGATTTAATCTACACGCCGACTATCGGTAGCTGGGTCTCGGCGCTCGGGTTTAAGGCGATGTTGATAGGGGCGGCTCCAATCAGCCGACTGTACACCAATAAACTGCATCCGCAAACCCGACTTCTGCCCTATACCTTGTGGGAGGGTGATGGGGTGATTGGCAGTTGGATTGAAAATTCGAAAGAGAGTCTGTTCTGTACTACGATTGCTGGCGAGGAGTTCGTTCAGGGTAATGTCTCTGAATATGAACGGCTGTTTGATAGGTTGATTCGGATTCGGGTGGTGAGTTTGACAACTCCGCGAGTTGTTGCATCGAAACTGACTGCTGCCGAAATCATAAAGGTGGATAGCTCGGAACATATCTTGAATCAAAATGAACTTCAGCAAGAGGCCATTACCCAGCTCTATAACCTGAAAGAGAGAGTTGAAAAAACAAATAATAGCAACTTGACAAATGCGTGGCGGATATTACAGTCGGTGGATAATTTCGAGGTGATGGCGCTTGATTCTGTGGCGGAAAATCCCTATGGTACTCCCTATGAAGCCTTTATAAATTATATGAACGTGCTGGGCGACTTTCGTCAGATGTTGAAGATTGTCAGATAGTTTTAATCTCGACAAACAGATATTTGAAATTATTCGGAAGAAAAAATGGTAATTATTTTGATTTTAAACAGAGAAATAGTATCTTTGCACTCTGAAAAAGTTAAGTGTTAGGGCCCATAGCTCAGTTGGTCAGAGCAGCGGACTCATAATCCGAAGGTCGTGGGATCATGCCCCTCTGGGCCCACTTTAGTTTTCAAGCGGTTGTATGTTATACAGCCGCTTTTTTCATTTTTAAATCGCTCACTCTCCATTTCCCCTCCCTCCCCAAAAACTACGCGCAACCGTTGTGTCGAGCTGCGCGTAGTGAAAAAAAAGAGCCTGACCAACAAACAAGAGGTCAGACAGGCTCCGTATAATGTGAATAAAATTTATTGTTGTTTTCGATAAATTTCCATTTGTTCAAAAGTTTTTTTCATAAATTCATCACCTATAACTTCTTTTCGGAATTTCATAAAACCTTGGTAATCATTATTTTCAATATATCCATTCAGTCTGGTCGTATATTCTATAACATTTTCAGGTTCTGTTACGATGATATAATTACCTGTAACAGAAGTTCTTGTATTTTCTTGTCCGTTCGGCTTATAACTGAATTTGCACATAATGTAGATTGTTTCCTCAGTTTTGATTGTTATGGTATAACAGCCACTTTTTATATCTTCGGGAGTGGCTTTGCCATAGCCTTTTACTTCAAAGGCAGTAACCACCTGGGGATCTATCAAAAATTTGACACGTGTAGAATCTCCTTTTCTTATTACGGGATGCTCAATTAAGGGTCCCATAATAAGGTTTCCTGTCATCTTCATAGAATCAAATTTGGCGGTATTTGCGGCATATAAACTTTCAATGTCATTAATGGCATTTTGTTTGGCTGATTGAGAAACTGTATTTTCTTTAGTTCCATCTTTTTGAACAAACTCAGTTTTTTCTCTGTTTTTGTTACGCTGAGCCGAAGCTGTATTTACACTACCTATCATCAACAAAGCTACAATGGATAGGCTTATTAACACATTATTTTTCATTATTCAAAAATGTTAATTGTTTTACACTAAAATTACTATCGTAACCCAATTGTTACGTTTTGTTCAAATCCAATTATCTCTTCTTTTTGTGGTCGATAGAGTTAAACTTGTATTGGAACGATATTGTATAGAAACGGGTAAAGAGTTGTTCCCATCGTTCAGCTATGTATTGGTCGGTTATGTTCAGCGAGTATCCGGTCTTGTCGTTGAACAGATTATACACATTTGCAGACAATGTTCCGTTTCGTTTTCTGAAGATTCTGGCTCCTAATGAAATGTCCATTGAGTTCCTACGAATCAACATTCCCGTAGTGTGTGATTTTTGGTAGTCGTTCTTGTAGGTCGTAGTCATTGTCATTCTGTTCAGGAAGTCGTATCTAACTTTCGTCTGGAAGAAATTGTTGTGCGAGCGATCCTTGAAAACATCATTATGTTGCCAAGCAAACGAGGTTGTATTATCAATATTGATGCGCAATTTTGTACTTGGTGTGCTATTGATAGACAACATAACATTTGCATTACTATTTTTGTTTCGCAATATTCTGTTGTCGATGCTTGCCAGCGGATTACTCCACGAACCGTTTATTGCGAGATTGATTGTGGTATTGCTCGGTTGATTGAGATATGAGAACGAAACGTTACTCTTCAGACTGTAGTGGCTGCCGGCGTTCATCGGAATATACAATCTTGCTCCAGCTACGGCTTCATAGTTTTCATATTCCGGCAATATTGTTGTTTCGCTGAAATATCTGCGGTTCATAATTATTGGGTCTGTCGTGATTGAGCCGCTGATAGATCCGATGATGTTAACCTTGCGGGTCTTTGTGCGAGAACGATTATTCAGATGGAGCGAAACTTGATATTCGTTTGAACTCTTCAGATTGGGATTTCCCGAAGAGAGATTCATCGGGTCGTTGTTATCCAGAACACTCGACAATTGATCCAAGCTCGGAATTATCGGATTTGACACAAATTGGATAGAAAGGTTATTTCCTCTTCTTATTGAGAGGTCATATCCGATTTCGCTGAATGTTTTCGATTCGAACAGGTCCTGCGGAATATGTCTGTCATTTTGCACCTGAGTCAATCCAATTCTCGCCGACAATGAGAGTGAATAGATTGATTTTGCCCACGACTTCATCAACATAGGAGCAATTTCTACAGACTTTTTGTTTTCAATAACCTCTCTCGAGTAGGCATTGTCAATGAGTCCCGTAGCCTGATTTATTGCCAATCTTTGTGATTTTGATTTGTAATATCGGCCGCTTGCGAACATTCTGAAATCAACCATATCATTCTTAAATGTTTTGCTGTCAAAATTTCCTTGCAGAGAGAGTGTGGGAACTACACCTATATGGCCTTCGAATGCAGGAACGTCAGAATCTATTGTCAGATTTGTTAAATTTGTTCCCACATCGTCTTTCATTTCATAATTGCGCAGGGTGTTGCCATTGTTTTCTGAGTAATGAAATCTGCCCATAAATGTAATTCCGGAGGACATCTTAATATATTTTTTGCTATTGGCTTTGAGTTTAGACATCCAATCCATCAGGATAGGTTTTTGTATATTGAACTCACCTTTGATATTTATTTTGTCCGATTTCGAGATATTGTCATTTCGGACAGACGATGTCTCATTGCCATCTGTTGTTGTCAGGTTGTTTCTGTAAGAGAAATTTTCCACCTGCGAGAAATTAGGTTGCAGCTTAAACAAGAATGATGGACCGTTTGAAAACGTACGAACACGGTTTCGGTATTCGATTTGAGCTGCGTGAGTTTGAGTTTTCGACTCGGACGTAATCTTGTCTTCAATCAGTTGTGAATTGAAATAGCTGCTTGGGAAATATGATGATTTAGATACCGATTCGCTTGTGAGGCGGCTATCCGAGAAGTTATAAGATCCCCATATTTCTTTCGATTCCGGACGATACAATTTCTTGTTCGCATAAACAGAATATACCGAGTCGCCTATGGCTTTCTCAAATGTAAATTTTAAATTTGTCTCTTTGGGATTTCCTGATTTATATGCCATTCCGCGGAAATCTGACGTTATTACCGTATTGTTTGTACCTGCGGACAATTCAAGTTTACGTCCAACTTGATACTGATTCCAACTACCTTTGACTCCATATCTGTTGTGACGTTCGCCATCTCGGTCTTTATCGTGATCGACACCTCCCTCTGCGAAGAGTTCGAGTATCGTATAACGTTTGAGTTCTTCGGCAGTTCTGATGTTTGCCACACGGCGTTTACGTTCTTTTCGATTTGTCAGAGCGCGTTCTGCTTCATCAACCTCCTCGTCATAAGTGTCGATGGCGAGTGCACTTGTAGCTGTCAGTTTCAGGAATGCTGTGCGAGGGTCATTACCGAACAGCAGCTCGTTATTGACATACGTACGTTCGATAATCTTTCCATCTTCATATATTGTTCCGTCGTCTGTCACCTTGAAGCCCGGAATCATTTTTAGGACTTCTATCAGTGCATCACCCTCCATTGTGCGAGCCAAACGTGGAAATATGCGTGTAGTGTCTCCTCTCTGTTCGAACATCTGTTTACGCGATTTTACAACGACTTCATCTAATTTGTACGGGTCAGGAGCCAGACGAACTACTCCCAATTCGAATTTGTTATTTGATACATCTTTTTTGTTCTGACCAAATTTGTCTGTGTAGTATTTGACGAAAGTGCCTTTGTGCTGAACACGTTGTGAGTATAATTTGTATCCTAAGCAGGAGATTTCCAGCTTTGATGGGCCTGTTACTCGGATTTCGAATTTACCCTTTTTATCTGTGACTGTCGAGCGGGTGATTAGGTTATCCTGGTCTATACCCATTAAATACACCACCGCGCTCTGTATAGGTTTGCGTGTTGCCGAATCGACGACAGTGCCGCTATATATTGTAGCGTAGTCGATTGATTCAACTTTGGCGTTGTTTTGAGATAGTGCTGCTAAGGGCAGAATTATCAGCAGCATAATCATTCTGAATGTCAGGTTGCGATTGTTCATAAGTATAGGGTTTACTTTAATTTGTTTGTTAATCCATTTTAGCATTAGACGTATAAGATACGTGTTATGGTTGCAAATATACGAAATAAAATGATTGGTTTTTAAAATATAAATTAAAAAATGAAATTACAAGTAAATTAGTGGTAAATATTGCTTGAAATCTAACCTGGCAATATTTGTCTAAATATATTTTAAACTCAGAAATAAATGATTACCTTTGTACGGTGTGTATTATCGCAGTAAATTAAACAAATTTAAAATATGAGAAGAATCATACTTATTGGATTGGCCCTCTGCTTGGTTGCTGCACCTTCGATGGCGCAGAAAGATGCAGTGAAAAAAATCATCGAAATGGGGCGAAACGAAAATCAGGTAATGGAACATCTGGACGTATTGTGCAATCGCATCGGAGGTCGTGTTATCGGGTCGAATGCTTATGATAACGCAGTGCAGTGGGTGGCTGCGAAGTTCAGAGAGTGGGGACTTGAAGTTGAGGTGCAGGAGGCGGGTACGCTGCCCGTGGGATTCAACCGTGGTCCGTGGTTTGGACGTATGCTGGGCGAAAAGAATATGCAGCTGCACTTTGCGACTCCCGCCTACACCGTAGGAACTAAGGGCGTGCAACGAGGACACGTGCTGCTCGAGCCGATGTCGCAGGGCGAATTCAATTCGATGAAGAGCCGATTGAAGGGTGCGTGGGTGCTGGTCAATGGTACGAGCAACGGCTTTGCTATTGATCGCTCGGCAAAGGGCGATTCTATCAGAAG
>JAZOQL010000319.1:0-31138 GCA_045656065.1 Rikenellaceae bacterium
AGCGATAGTATTGCTGAATGTAGGCCTTGATGAAATCTACATTCATTTGTTCGTCAGTGAGTTGTGATGAGATGTCGTTATTTAACATTGGGTCTTCGATATAGTTGTATGCTCCGACAACTCTCTTTTCGTCGAACATCACAACCAGCGAATCGCTCACCATATTGAATGTGCCGTTGCTGTAGATTACGCCTCTTGAGGGGGCAGATTCGTCGAACAGGTCGCGACCGAACGAGAAGAACGGCTTTTCATAACCCAACATTCCCAGCAGCGTGGGCATAAGGTCGAGATGTTTTGCCATTTTCCCAGAGCTGCCTCTGAGCGAGCCATCTGCCATATAGAACAATATTGGGATTCGATAGTTGCGCGGCACCTTATTATACACATCGTTATCTGCACCCGAAGCGTGGTCGGCTACGAATACAAAGAGTGTATTATTGAAGTATGGCTGCTTGGAAATTTTCTCAAAGAATATCCTTAGTGCGTGGTCCGAGTAGGCAATCGTTTCGTCGATATCCGTAGTTCCTTTCGGGAATTTGCCTTTGAACTCTTCGGGGATAACGTACGGGTGGTGTGACGAGAGTGTGAACAGTGTAGCAAAGAATGGTTCTTTCATAGAGGAAATTTTTTCTGCGGCGTAGGGTAGAAATATATGGTCGAATATTCCCCAATGGTTATCAAATCCCTCCTGCCCACGTTCATTTTCGTACTCTTCTCTGAACCAGAACTCAGTCACGCCGCTTTGCAGCCCGAAACTCTGGAAGTTCATACTTCTGTTCGAGCCTCCGTGCAGAAATGCAGATGTATAACCCATCTCGGACATAGCCGATGGCAGAGCGTGGAAGGTTGACGATGCCGCGTGCGGGAACGATAGGAACTGCAACTTGAACGAGGGAATCGACGCCCAGAGCGACGGCATTGCATCAATAGACCTGCGGCCTGTCTGATAGCCATTTGTGAAGATGAAACCGTTTCTAATCAGCGAATCTAAAAACGGAGTTTGCGATTCTCTTGTCTCGGGATAGACCTCTGAGAGCGATTTGATATGTGCGCTGCCGAAACTTTCGAGAACTATCAGCACGACATTGGGTTTGCGACCCTTTAGCCGCTCGTTTGCTCTAACTTGTTGAATAGGCGAGAATAGCGAGTCGGCTTGCGAGTTGCTCATATACTCCGGAATGTACAGTTTGTCTTTGCTGCCGAGCGTTCTGACCAGCATAAATGGGTTGCTCTGCACGAGCGACACCAACTCCGGACGGGCATATTTCGTAGCCTCGCTGGGCGAGATGGGATATGTTCCTTTAATGGCATTGCCTCGGATAAGCACTACGGCAACAAAGGCTGCCAGCCCCAGCAGCAGAGTCTGTGTTGTGAAGTATATGATGCGGTTTGGGTGAGTTGCTGGTCGGTATTTTATTTTCTTGAAGCCTCGCCACATAGCTACCACGAGAGCGAAGTATATGAGGAATCCCCACCAATAGTCCACCACGAATGTCATCATCAGCGAGCCGAAGTTACCCTCCTGAGTCAGCACCAAATCGTCAGAGGCTATTCTCGCGAGTTTGAACGGGTAGTAGACAATATCGGCTACGGCAAGCACGAGACCTGCGGCATTGGTCGCAACAAACAACCACAGCAAAAATTTTTGATAACTGTTGTTTTTTCTGAATCGGAACGGCAGCAGTGATGCAATCAGGAATGGAATATTTATATAGAACACCGAGACCGAGTCGAAGATTAGAGCTCCGTGTAGCAGTTTCGGCATTTCGGACATATCCACTGCGCCGAGCAGTTCGTAGTTGAACATATAGAAAACGATTCTGCAAAGCATCAGAATGCCATATACCAACAGAATACGTTTAACAAATGTTAAAAAGTCTCCCAATATTTTCATTTTGTACTATCTGTTTATAATGACAAAGGTACAATAAAGAAATGAAATAGGAGTCAAAAATATGGGGGACTATTATAAAAAAAAAGGTCCGACCCGAAGGTCGGACCCTTAATCAATTATTCAATATCGTCAAGGTTGTAAGCATTGTTTTCTGTCCATACAATTCTATCAGTTACCTTGCTTGCAGGCATTGTAAAGTCTGATTGGTTAGCACGGAGATACAGAATTTGTTTAACATTTGACATATTGGTGAATTCTTTGATGAGCTTCTTATCGTTCAAATCAGGATTTGTCAGATAATCAGCACTACATCTCAAAGTTCTGAATGTATTGTCATCAGAGTAAACGCCAAGTTCAGTATCGTGGAAGTTCAATTCCAACAACTTAACGTTTGCACCAGTCGGGATACGATAGTATTCATACAAACGGTTAGTTTCGAAGTCCAAGCAGTAAACTACGTCGTTCTTAGCGAAGTACATATAGTCCATTCTTGCTTGACCGCTTGAAGATTGAGATTTACCGCAGATGAATGCACGTGGAGTTTCCGGAGTCAACATATCATTAGTCGGAGTTGCAGTTACGCCTTCAAAGTCAGTCCACTTAAGAACTTGGATATGTGCCCAGTTCGGAGTGTAAACATAGTCGTTGTAACCTTCAACGTTACCGTATGAGATACCATTAGCCAACATATATTGGACATAGATTTCACCATCTTTTTCGAAGAAGAATGCGAAGTATGACTTAGTACCACCAGAAGAGTTAGCTGACAGTTTTACGTAATTATTGTCACCGTTACGACAACCGTAGAACAAGAAGTTGTAACCTTCATAGTTAAGGATGTCGATGTAACGAGCCTTATCTTCTTCAGTTTCGAATGCACCTGACATTGATTCCACAGTTGCTCTATCAAATGAAGGATACCAAGCTGTGATTTCATAGTAGTTAGTAGCGATGAAGAGGAATCTCTTGTTCAAAGCATCGTGAGCGTGAGCAAAGTTACCATAGAATGCATCGTAAGGATTTGAGAACTCAGCAATGCTGGTGTTTTCACCTGTTTCCAGGTCTAACAACGGCATACCTACGAACTTAGAAGAATAGAATGAGCTCCATTCTTGGTTAAGATATACGTTGCCTTTTTTGTCAAGAAGCATACGAGTGTTCTTTGTGAAGTACATATCCTCGATAGCAGCTTCTGGTGTACCACCTGTTATTTCTTCAGCCAATTCAACTTCAGCTTTCCAGCTTGCACCGTCGATGTTTACTGGGTTGTCGTTGATAAGCATCAGTTTAGATGCGTTTGAAGTTGCATACCAACGTACTTTCTTCGGAGAACTGAATGTAACGCCAGGGTTTGATGCAGACAATTGGTTAGGATAAACATCATAAGCACGTACTGTCAACATTTCATCTGGGTCATCACTTTCTGGGTGGTGAACTTGCTTAGAATAAGGTTTGATGAATGACATATCAGCTCCTGTTGCGTAGTCGTGAACCAATGCCCAACCTTGGCTAAACGGAGATGAAACAGACATTTGCAAGCTACCCACAGCAACTTGACCTGTCAAAGTGTCTCTTACCAACAATGTGATACCAACTGTAGAAGCAGCTACGTCTGGTGTCCATTGGAAGATACGACCTTCGCACAAGGTGTCGATTGTGTTGTTTGAACCAGATCTTACCCATACATACTTCAATCTCAAAGTATCTTCAGGATTAGTCCAGTTATAGAAATTTACAGGAGGATAAGCTGTATACAGCTCGTGCAACATTGCACTTCTGTTTTTGATGCTTGAGTTCATATTGGGAACTTCAAAGGTCATAACCTTTTCGTAGTCATAGTTACCCTTATCCTCATAACAAGATGCGAACATCGCTGCAAGCATCCCTATTACAAATAATTTTTTCATAAATTCAACTTTTTAGAGATTAACCCATAACTGTTACTGTCATACGAACAGGTTCAGCACTTTCAACATCTTCGTATACGATATTCTTAGCCAAGTAGCGTTTCAATTGCAGTGCCAGAACGCGTCTTTCGTCAGTAGACAAGTCAGTCCAGTCAGATACACCTGTTACTTCGATCAACAAACCATACTTCTTGTCAGAGTATTCTCCGAGGAACATATATTCAACAGATTCGTAACGGTCTGTTGCATAAGTTGTCCACCAAGCAGGTTGTGAGATTTGGTCACTGATAACCCAGATGCTCTCACGATAAGTAGATTGACCTGCGTAGAATACATTATTGTTTTCGATACGGAGACCGAGTGTAACTTTAACAGTTTTCAAATCTGCTGTACGGTGCAATTTCACATACAATGTGTCTTCAAACAAACCTGCGCGGAAAACGAATTTTTCGGGCATTGTGAAGTGTGTACCTTCAGTAGCAGAAGTCAGTGAGTCTACAACAGTAACTTTGTATTCTCTGTCTTTAGCGTTAGCTTGACCAAGAATCTTTACCGGAATAGCCAAATCATATGCTGCACCCGCTTCAACTTCCGGGTGGAACATAAACGAGAATGTTGCTGTATCTTCAGTCGGAGCTACGAACTCAATGAAGTGTACATTCTCTGTATCATATAAGGGCACTTCTTCTTTCGAGCAAGCTGCGAATGCAACTCCGAGTGCCATTGCAAATAAAAGCGATTTTTTCATAATTCAAAATTCTTTTAACGATTACAATCTATAAGAATCTTCCTGTTCCGGTTGTTGCAATACCCAGCAGTCGATTGCATCATAGTCATAAGCAGCCTTACCTTCACCTTGGTAAATAGGCAAGTTCAGACGTTTATAGCAATAGAATCTTTGACCTTCAGACTGGTATTCACGAGCCCATTCGAGTTCCAATTCTTTCATAAACTCAGTCTTAGTATTGATACTGAGAACACGCTTAGCATTACGTTGTTGACGGAATTTTTGCAAAATATCGACAGCTTTAGTAAGATCTGATCCAGCGTATGCTTCAGCCAACATCAAATAAACTTCACTAAGTCTGATGATAGGAATCATCGGAGTTTCGATCTTCGAGTTAGTAGTTTCAGTTTCAGGAGCCAACCAACGCAATGAACGGTTGTCATTAGTTGTTGTGCTCATCAACTTACCACGGTAGTCATCGGCATCGTTAGTGTACAACGCTTTGAAATAGTTTTGGTCGTATCTGAACTTCTTGTTTGTAGTTGACAATGTTGTGAACACTTCGTCCAATTCAGGATTGTAACCAGCAAACATAATGTCGTGATACAACTTTTGGAAACTTGAGCTGTTTGTGAAGTTGGTGTATGAACCTCTTGCTGATGCCAAGTTAAACCATTTCTTGTATTGGATTGACTTTGATGTTTCGATAACGGCTGTATAGTCGCCTTTCCACATATAAAGACGCATCATCAGGATTCTAACAGCATAGTAGTTCATACGGAAACCACGCAATGCAAACCATTCACCTTTAGGTTCTGATGAAGAGTATGAAGATGTAGAGTGGTTCAGACGATAGCTACTTGTGTACATACCATAACCGCTGAGGTCATATTCTGTGTCAGCAGATGCTGTATCGATGTCTGCCAAGAGGTCGCTTGCAGCGATAAGGTCAGCTTCGATCTTATCCATAGTTTCGCTGACAGTCAGCTTCTTAGGTTGATATTCAGGGTATTTTTCAACGTACGGAATGTAAGCCTTGCCGTCATCTTTGATAGGTGCCGGAGCAAACAAACGCAACATATCAAAGTGCAACAACGCACGGATACCACGCAATTCAGCGATGAACATATTACGTTCCAATTTGCCGCCTTGGAAGAATGATTCTTCTTGTTTTTCAACAGCTTGCAGCAAGTTGTTTACGTTAGCCAATGCGTTGTAAGCCTTGTTCCATACCGGATCAATAACCTTGCGAGAATAGCTTTCATACCACTCACCTTCGTAAATCAAGTAACGATAGTTTGTTGGCAATTGAGTCTCAAGATAGTCTCTTGAGAGGGTTGACGCCAATGCCCAAGTAAGTTCTTGTGCATACAATTGTTTGTCTGCCAGACTGCTATAGACACCGTTCAATGCGATACGCATACCGCTACCGGTTTCAAACATTACGTTTTCACCAACACGGGTATCTGCGTCTACTTCCAGCCAATCGCTACACGAAGACATACCTCCGAGCACCGCAACTGACATTAATGCTATTAATACTTTTTTCATATCTTTTCTTGTTTAATTGTTAGAACGATGCGTTCAAAGTCAAATTGAATGTTCTTGCGAACGGATAGCTCAAACCACGTTCGATCTTGATTGTTGAGAATCGAGCAATATCAGACATATTGAATGTCAGACGGAGAGTGCTGATACCAACATTTTCAAGCCATTTTTCACGTGAGAAGTCATAAGAAACGCTCAATGAATTGAAGTTGATATAGTTGTTTTTCATCAACAGACGTGATGTAGGACGAGTCGCTTTGTTAGTATCATTAACATCCTTAAACTTAGTTACATCACCCGGTTTGTGCCAACGATCTTCGAAGATACGTTCGTCACAGTTGTAGTTCATATAATCCAAGTTTTCAACGCGGTCAACCAATGTTGAGTTGTATTGGTCAGCACCGAATTGGTAAGCGAATGAAGTGTGGATATTCAAGTTTCTCCAACGGAAGCTCAAACCGAATGAACCAGCCAAATCAGGTTCAGAGTTACCGATGATACGTTGGTCTTCACTGTTCCAAGTGAATGTTGGGTTACCGAAGCGGTCGATGAACAATTCGTCACCGGTTGCAGGTGAGATACCCAATGAAGGAACACCATAGATAGCTGTCAATGAACCACCTTCTTCATATTTCAACACCGGTTTAGCAACTGCAACACCGAATGTGTTTGTCGGAACAGTTGAAGTACTGTTGAAGTGTTCGTTTACACGGTCGTTGTATTCCTTAGTAGAGTCAGAAATCTTCTTGATAGTACCTTTGTTGTGACCACCGTTTACAAATACGTCAACGCCAAAGTCTCTGGTTTCAAGAACTCGGTATTTAATGCTAACGTCAAAACCGCGGTTTTCTACTTCACCCATATTGTCTTTGTATGAAGTGAAACCTGCAGATGGTGGCAAAGTAACGTCAGTCAGCAAGTCTTTAGTCAACTTGTTGTACCAGTTAAAGTTAAGAGTCAAGCGTTCCCACAATGTTACGTCGAGACCGAGGTTCACAGTGTGAGTAGTTTCCCAAGTCAAACCAGGGTTACCCAAAGCAATCAGGTTTGCACCGATGCCGTGAACTTGCCATCTGCCGAGAACGATTTCGTAAGTGCTACGAGCTACGTACGGAGGATAGTTAACGTTACCTGTTTGACCGTAGTTAGCACGCAAACGAGCAATTGTCAATGCAGGCATATTGTCCTTGAAGTATTCCATATTGTGGAAACCAATACCAGCACCTACTGAGAAGAATGATGCAGTTCTATCATCTGAACCGAATTGAGAAGAACCGTCCAAACGATAAGAGAAGTCAGCGAAATAGATATCGTTGTATGAGTAGTTACCCATCAAAAGGAAACCGAATGTACGGCTGATGTTGTCATCAAAATATGTTCTACCCATTTCTTTTGCAGCATACTTAGGATCTTTGAATTCATCTGACGGGAAACCACGGTATGAGCGAGAGTTGTGGTCAGATTTTGAGCTCAGTGCATTGACACCGGCAGTTGCAGTCACAAAGTGCTTGCCAAATATTTGAGTGAATGATGCTTGGAATTTAGCGTCCCAATTTATAGTTGATGTATTAGTCAACGTCAAGTCACCACGGTCAGACAATGTCGGTTTAATGTTACCAAGTGAGTTGCCCAAATCGTCATAGTCAGGAATAGACAAGTTCGGGTCTTGGTATTTAGCAGCTCTTGGGCTTGCAAATTTTTCAGACTTTTCGTCTTTCTTAGACACTGAGAATTGACCTGTTACGCTCAAACGACCTGCAACAACCCATTGGAATTGGAAGTTGTTAGTGATATCAGTATATGTACCGAAGTCGCTGCTTGCAGAGTGAACTACGTCATACAGCGGGTTGTCGATACCTGAGCCAGAACCGATGTTCTTAGCCAATTTGAATTTCGGAACAACTGCACCTGTTTCGAAGTCATACGGAGCTTCGTAAGGCAACATTTGAGAGTATGTAGAGAATGAACCGTAAGGTGAGTTTTCACGTTCCATTACGCCCAATGATACAGTGTTTGAAATCTTCAAGCTCGGGAGTTGGTATGCCAAGTTCACGCTTGCACCGTAAGTATCACGGTAAGAATCCTTCATAACACCGTTATTGTTGCGGTAGCTGAGACCCAATGAGAAACGGAATTCATTAGAACCACCACTTACAGACAAGTTGTGATTTTGGTTGAATTCAGTACGCAACGGAATTGACAACCAGTAAGTATCAACACCTCTAAGAACGTTGTTTTGTTTAGCAATCATTTTTTGATATCCACTGAGACCCAAAAATTGACCAGCAGCAACTTCTTGTGCGAGTTTTTCTTCTGCGTTCAACAGGTGATAGTCTGTCAAGTCTGGCGCTGTGATTGACGATGTAAACGAGTAGTTGAAACGCAATTTGCCTGCTTCCGGAGGTACGGTTGTGATTACCATTACACCGTTAGATGCACGTGAACCATACAATGCTGTTGCAGAAGCGTCTTTCAAGATTGTTACGCTTTCGATGAGGTTCATATCCAAGTCGTTGAACTTTTCAATTGAGATTTCGAAACCGTCCAAAATGATAACCGGAAGATTCGGGTTTGTCTTTGTTTCATACGGAGACAATGATCCTGCTACGTCAAGTTGGCGGTTTGACATACCAGATTGTCCACGGATGTACATTTCGGCCATAGTATTCGGGTCAGAACCCATATCGATGTTTTCGACAACGCGAAGACTCGGCTCGTATGTTGCAATTGCTTGCAGCAAGTTAGTCGGTGATACGGCCATCAATTCTTCTTTCTTGATGGTTGTTTGCGCACCAGAGAAACTTGCAGTTCTTCGTACATTGAAACCGGTTACGACTGCCTCGTCTGCTGAGAGTTCTTCAGCTTTCAACATAAGGTTCAAAGCTTTTTCGCCAGCCGGGTTTTCGATTACTTTTTCAACTTTTTCGTAACCAATGTAAGTTACTACCAAAGTCAATTTTTCATTAGGTACTGACAAGCTGAATTCGCCAGTTTTGCCTGTCGACATACCGATAGTTGTGTTCTTTACAGACACAGATGCTCCTGTAAGAGGATTGCCCGCTTCGTCAACGATTTTACCTTTCAGAATCACCTTTGAAGGAGTCTGCTCAACACTTGTGTTAGTTTGTGCAGCGTGTCCCATTTGGGGCATAAATCCACACAAACCGAAAGCGATCATCGCCACGAACAAGCCCTTATTTACGGACTTTAGCGGCGGACACCAAGTTTTTGTAGAAATTTTCATACTACTTTTTGTATTTAGTTAAACAATCACTGCTTTTCAGATCTCTCCGAGTGCGCCAAACCCATCGAAATCCTACAAGCAAACATTATTTTCGTTTCAGGCTTATAGTGTAGAAATTTTTAGTTATGAGGCATAAAAAAACACCAATGGCTCATACGACATTGGTGCTTACAAAATATTTCGATATACCGGAGCTATCGCTCACCAGGAGTGCAGATTTAATTATCCGAATTAAATCAGTTTACGATAGGGTCCCTTAATTCAAGTTCAATCTAACACACAACCTATACAACACGTTACCTTCAAGGGGGGTATATGAAACATCACTGTTTCACCTTGGTCAATAATTAAAAATACCCATATTTGTGTTGGTCAGATTCGAGCGCCTGGTTATAGTTAAAGTTGGCCTCGATTTTTTATCTTCAAACACAATATTGCTACGTTATAAGCTATTCATAGAACTTTTGAGAAAGCAAATTTAGAGAATTTATATCTAAAATGCAAATAATTCTGACATTTTTATTCATTGTCGTTTAATCTATTTTGTCCTACTATTTATATAGAGGTGAAATTTTTTTTGTGATTTTGTCTCTTTTCTGGTGTAAATATTTTAGCGTATATTGTTGATTATCTGCAACGGAGAGGGATGAAAAAAAGCCTGCCCGATTTGGTTGATTGTCGGGCAGGCTTCGGTTATGTTCAAATTTGACTATTCGTTGTCCAGCAGGTCTGAGACGAGGATTCGTCCACAATATTCGCAAACGATGATTTTTTTGCTCATTCTGATATCGAACTGGCGTTGCGGCGGGATACGGTTGTAGCAACCTCCGCAGGCATCACGTTTCACTGTCACCACAGCCAGACCGTTGCGAGCATTGCCTCTGATTCGTTGGTATGCAGTCAACAGGCGCGAGTCGATGCGTTCTGCTGCAGCTTCAGACTCTTTGGTCAACTCTTCGATAACCTTTGCAGTCTCCTGGTCGATACTTGCCAATTCGTCCTGTTTGCTTTTCAGGTCTACTCTGCGGCCGTCGGCGATACCCTTACACTCCTCAACGAGTTTCTTTTTCATCTTGACATCGCTGTTGTACTCTTTGATTTTCTTTTCGCACAATTCGATTTCAAGTTTCTGCAATTCAATCTCTTTTGCCAACGATTCATATTCGCGGTTGTTGCGAACATTTTTTTCCTGTTCTTCGTATTTGGCAATGAGTGCTTTTGCTTTTTCGATCTCCTCTTTTTTGATTTTTATGTTGCGAGTCAGTTCGTCGATGTCGTTCAGGATATTCGAGATGCGGGTTTCAAGACCTGCAATTTCGTCCTCCAAATCTTGAACTTCCAAAGGCAATTCGCCCTTAATCTTGTTGATTTCGTCGATTTTCGAATCAATCTTCTGAAGTTCGTAAAGTGCCTTAATTTTTTCTTCGGTGGTGTAATCCATTGAGTCACCGTGCTTAGCTGCTATACTTGTCATATCGTATTAAGTTTTTCTTTTTGTCAAAACGGTTTACAAATGGCGAATCGGGTTTGTCGAGATTCCACATTTGCGAACTGCAAAGGTAGGTATTTTTTTTGTAAGATAATCAAATAAAATGTCAACTGCGCAAATTTCGCTCTCATAGTGGCCGATTCTCACTGTTGTAATCTTGCCTTCGGTGTCGAAAAATTCGCTGAATTTCATCTCGCCCGTAATGAAAACTTCTGCGCCACAAGCTGCTGCAGCCCCTGCCAACGAGGCTCCCGAGCCGCCGCACATTGCCACTCGGCTCACCATTTCGCAGTGTGGCTCGTTGAATTCGATATGTTCGCAATTGAACTTTTCTTTCACAATCCTGATGAAATCCATAACTGCCATTTTTTCGGGCAGCTCGCCAATCGTGCCCAAGCCGATGCCCTCTGCTACATTATTCAGGGTGTAGACATCATAGGCCATCTCCTCGTATGGGTGCACTCTGCGGGCTGCGTTCACTACGGAATTGCATAAGTGTCTGGGGACTACGGTTTCGATTTTCACCTCAGGAGCATCTTCGCGGACTCCGATTTCGCCCACAAACGGACGGCAATCGCTGCCTGCTCGGAATGTGCCCACTCCCACGCCGTTGAAACTGCACTTGTCATAGCGTCCGATTGCGCCTGCGCCTGCTGCGAACATTGCCTCTCTCACCTCTTCGGCGTGGCTCTCAGGCGTGTAGACTGCAATTTTTCTCAATTCGCCATTACGTTGTTCGAGCGTGCGAATGTTCTGCAATCCGAGAATATGTGCCATTCTCCAGCTCACACCCTCGCGTGCCGAGTCCAGAGAGGTGTGACACGCATAAAGTGCTAATCCATATCTTATTGCTTTTGCCATCAGTCGCTCTGGGCGCGTAGCATCGGTCAGCCGTTTCAGCGGTTTGAACACCAGCGGGTGGTGTGAGATGACCATACTCAGCCCCTCAGAGTGAGCCTGTTCGAGCACTGCGTCTGTGACATCGAGACATAACATTATGCCCGTGACCTCGTCGTTGGGATTTCCGGCTGTGAGTCCCGAGTTGTCATAGCTCTCCTGATAGTGCAGCGGAGCCAATTGCTCAATCAACGATACTACATCTTTAACTCTCATAGTACGAATTATTGAAATAATGATGACTGTTTCTGTTGTGAATCGTTATTTTCGTTTGCCGATTCGGTGTTGAACAACGACGGATTGGGTGGTAAATCTACCGATATAATTCTCTTTTTAATCTTTTCGTTGTGCATTTTTTCGAACTCGGCGATGGAGTTCGGATTCAGATTTTCGACCTCGACCTCAGGCGCTGGTGGGGGTAGCTCTCCGAATAGGTCCTGAATGGTCGGTATTGGGTCGCTTGTCTCCATCGGCTCATCTGCTTTGTGGTTAATGGAGCTTGGGTCGATTTCCATCTCTGGCTGTCTGAAGTTGTCTGACTCTTTGAATTCGTTTTTAATTTGCAGCAACATTGCACGAATGGTCTCGAGGCGCTCCATAATGGCCGTATCTCTGTCAACATCATTGCGCGACTGTTTCAGCTGGCGTTTAGCCCCTTCGATGGTCATACCTCGTTCGCGGATAAGATGGTATATGACCTTGATATTCTCAACATCTTTCGCCGTAAACAATCTGTTACCCTTCTTGTTCTTCTGAGGTTTGAGAATCGAAAAATTCTTCTCCCAATATCTCAACAACGATGGATTAACATCAAACATTTCCGCAACCTCGCCCATCGTATAGAGCAATTTTGTGGAACTTTTTTCATTCATATCTTCCAATACAAGACCGTTTTAATCAAAAAAATCCTCGTCAAATTTGAGGTGCAAGTTACTAAAAACTTTTGCATTTTGCAAATAATTCTCAGCTTTGTAGCTATTTATGCAATAAACATCAAAAAAATTATTGCAGATTATAAAAAAAATGCCAACTTTGCACTCTATAAAAATCTATTCTCATTATGACAAATTTCAATCCGACAAGCTATCGCCTTGTCAACATATATGATGGCGCTGCCTTTGAAGATGAGGGTTGGAGCCTTGATGCTCCGCAGAGTGAAACTCCGTCGCTCATACGCGCAGATTACCAGCAGAAACAGATTCAATTCGGTGCAAAAGAGGAGGGTATTTATCGTTTTGCCGATTGGTTGCCCATTCGCCGCAGGTTGAAAAATTCGAGCGCTCCGGTGACCTATCGCAGCTCGGTGCTGGCTGAACACCTCGGACTCAAAAATTTGTACATCTGCTTCAACGGCTATCGCCCCGAAATAGGTGCAAATATGACTACCTGCTCATTCAAGGAGACCGAAGCGTACAGCGTCTGCGGACGTATGAACCCCGAAGACAAACGCGTGCTGGTGGTTTCTTCGGCAGGAAATACTGCTCGAGCATTTGCAAAGGTTTGTTCGGATAACAACATTCCGTTGCTGCTGACCGTGCCTGAGGATAATCTTGATGCTCTGTGGTTTGATGCGCCACTGAACGACTGCGTAAAGCTCGTAGCATCTGCAAGCGGCAGCGACTACTTCGATGCCATCAACCTCGGAAACATCGCAGTCAAATCGCCTAAGTTCTATGCCGAAGGCGGAGCAAAGAATATTGCGCGTCGTGACGGTATGGCAACGACGGTTCTTTCGGCTGCCGAAGTTATTGGTCGCATTCCCGACTACTACTTCCAGGCCGTAGGTAGTGGCACAGGCGCAATCGCAGCGTGGGAGGCTAACCAACGTCTGATTCAGGACGGCCGATTCGGCAACCACAAAATGAAACTCATCGTATCTCAAAATATTCCATTCACGCCGATGTATGATGCGTGGAGAGCCGATTCGCGTGCAATTCTGCCTATGGACGATGCTCAGGCTCGCATTGCTGCAAACGCTATCGATGCCAAAGTGTTGTCGAACCGCAAGCCGCCATACTCGATTTGTGGCGGATTGTACGATGCGCTGTGTGATAGCGGTGGTACAATATTGTGTGCAGATAACGAAAGTGCAGCACGTGCAGCAGAACTCTTCGAACAGCTCGAGGGCGTGGATATTCACCCGGCTGCAGGCGTAGCATTGGCTTCGCTTATCCAATGTGTTGAAAATCGTGTGATTGACACCGATGCAGTCATTATGCTCAACATAACGGGCGGTGGCGAAAAGAGATACAAACAGGACAAGACTTTGCACTACCTTAAACCCTCTATCGTATTCCCAATTGATGCCGACCCAGACGAATGTTTGAAATAAATGGAAGCATTGTTCTAATAACCGCGACATATAGGAATGGCTTTGAATTGATGAATGTTCAGAAAAAGTGTTGTGCTTTAGAAGCGTTGCGCCTATATTGAAAAAAAAACTCTGAATTGATGAAAATAAAAAATTTTAGTCGGTTCGGAGTTGTTTTTTGCTTAAAATTGTTACCTTTGTGGAAAATAAACTTTACAATCGGATAGTATGAAATTACCCCACGCTGTAAACGTCCTGCTCTTGGGTTCGGGCGGTAGAGAACACGCTATTGCAAAGAAAATATCAGAGAGTCAAAGACTTTCGAAGTTATATGTTGCTACCGGAAATGGTGGTACTGCGTCTTGTGGCATCAATGTTCCCGACCTCTCACCGGTCAATTTTGGTGGCATAAAGCAGTTCGTAATATCGAATAATATCAACCTCGTAGTCGTAGGTCCCGAAGAACCGCTGGTGAAAGGTATTGCTGATTATTTCCAAAACGACTCGGATATATACCACATTCCGGTTATAGGTCCTGCGATGGCTGGTGCTCGATTGGAGGGTAGCAAGGCATTCGCCAAAGAGTTTATGGTGAAACACGGAATCCCGACTGCGGCATATCGTTCGTTCTCAAAGGATTGTGCAGACGAGGCGTGTGAGTTTCTCGAGACATTCGAGGCCCCGTACGTGTTGAAGGCCGATGGTCTGGCTGCGGGTAAGGGTGTGCTTATCGAAAATGATATCGAATCTGCAAAAGCGGCTGTCAGAACAATTTTGGGCGGACAGTTCGGTATGGCGGGTAACAATATAGTAATCGAACAATTCCTCTCGGGTATAGAGTTGTCGGTGTTTGTGGCTACGGACGGTGTTAACTACAAGTTGCTGCCCGAGGCTAAGGATTATAAACGCATCGGCGAGGGCGACCAGGGTCTGAATACAGGAGGTATGGGCGCAGTTTCGCCTGTTCCGTTTGCAGATGATGAGTTTATGAACAAGGTTGTGACTCGAATTATCGAGCCTACAATCGAGGGTCTGAAGGCTGATAAAATCGACTATAACGGATTTATATTCTTTGGTTTGATGAATTGCGGCGGCGATCCGTACGTAATAGAATACAACGTCAGAATGGGCGACCCCGAAAGTGAAGTTGTGTTCCCGAGAATAGAATCAGACTTGATTGATTTGTTCGAAGGTATTGCATATAAGACGTTAGATAAAAAGGAATTAAAGATAACTGATAAAAAGGCTGTTACGGTTATGTGTACCTCGGGTGGCTATCCGGGCGACTATCGCAAGGGATTGCCCATCTCGGGAGTGGAAAATGTGACCGACAGCATAGTTTATCACGCAGGAACAAAACTCGAAAAGGGAACCCTCTACACCTCAGGCGGTCGAGTGCTGTGCGTAACATCAATGGGTGATAGTATTGATGAGTGTGCAGCCAAGAGCTACGCCGAAATCGAAAAAATTAGTTTCGAGGATATGTACTATCGTCGAGATATTGCCAAAGATTTGATGTAGAAAAACATTTAGACACGATGTGATCGGGTGATGAGGTTTCACCAAAATTTTATTTTGTCGCTTCTGTTCTTTGTGTTGCTTTTTGCGCTCTTTGAACTGAAGAATGTGTTGTTGTTTCAGGCTGCCGATTGGTGGGTGGTGAACGAAACAGCAATGGGCGGTGTGTATAATAGTGACCTCTACTTTGACACAATTCTCTCTGGAACAGACAGTTGGCCTTTGTGGCTTGTGATTTTGTCCAAGTTTGTTTTGTTGTTGTCGGCTTCGATGGTTATTACACGTGCGGCAATCAAAAATCTGATTTTCGACGAGCGTTCATATTTTCCGATGATTCTGTTTCCGATATTATTCGCGGGGATATACACCTCGGTCGGATCGCTCAAGATGTTGGTGATTGTTGTTTTGCAGATTTGGCTCTTCACGTTGCTGTTCAGGGGATTCAAACGCAGCAGCTCGATTGCCGAATACTTCTATGCCGGAATCATAACCTCAATGTCTACATTGATTTACACCCAATCGGCACTCTCTTTTATCACGGTGCTGTTGTCCGTAGCATTGCTGAACAGAGGTGTGCGCGAGTTGTTCTGTGCGGTAGTCGGATTTCTGCTGCCGGTGTTTCTCTACTCGTATCTCCATTGGATGTTGGGCGGGCAGTTTATGGATATTCCCAATGAACTGTGGCGCAGCTTTATAACTCCCTCGATACCGGGCGTTGCAAATTGGATTGACACAACCAACAGATTGGGACTGACAGTGTTGATTGTGTCGCTGTTGCCGCTTGTCTTGGCAACTTGCGTATCAATAGCCTCGTTCAGAGGTACGTTGAGATATGCCCGCAGACGTCAGCGTAAGTTTTTGAATATGTTGGTATTCCAATTCTTGCTGGTTACGGTTGTGGCATTTCTGTTGCCGAGCAGCGCTCCGCAGACTATCCTTATGAACAGCGTTCCGTTGTCGGTGAATTTGTCCTACTATTTTTGTCAACATCAAAACAGCCGATTCGCAAAATGGATCTTCTGGCTTATGCCAATCGGAATGCTGGTCTATAATATTGCCCTTGTTTGCGCGTAGTGTCACTAAGTCTAAATGCGTATTTTTGAGCAAAAAACAGTGTGTCGAGTTTCACCTCTGAAAATTTTTCGGTAGCTTTGCATTGTTAATCGTATTGTGCTGACAAAAAACAGTTTGGCAATACATAAATTAAAAAAATTCTAAAAACTTAATACAGTGGATATTTTTGATAGAATCAAAGAAAACGACGGCGGCCCTATTGGCCAGTATCGTAAACTGAGTCACGGATATTTTTCATTCCCGAAACTCGAAGGCCCAATCGGCCCGTATATGATTTTCAGAGGCAAAAAAGTCCTCAACTGGAGCTTGAATAATTACCTCGGTCTGGCTAACGACCCGGAAGTAATGCAGGCAGATGCCGATGCAGCTAAAGAGTTCGGTATGGCAGCTCCGATGGGTGCTCGTATGATGAGTGGTCAAACTAAATATCACGAACACCTCGAACGCCGCTTGGCTGACTTCTGTCACAAACCCGACTGCTTCTTGCTGAACTATGGCTATCAGGGTATGACTTCTATTATCGATTCGTTGCTGACTCGCCGCGACGTAGTAGTTTATGACTCGGAAGCTCACGCTTGTATCATCGACGGTCTGAGAATGCACACAGGTAAACGTTTCGTATTCCCGCACAACAATATCGCAGCTTGCCGTAAGGAGCTCGAACGTGCTACAAAACTCGCTGAAGAGACAGGTGGTGGTGTTTTGGTTATCACTGAAGGTGTATTCGGTATGAAGGGCGACCTCGGTAAACTCGACGAAATCGTTGCTATGAAGAAGGAATTCAACTTCCGTCTGTTGGTTGACGATGCTCACGGTTTCGGTACAATGGGTGAAACAGGTTCAGGTACTCCGGAACACTTCGGCGTTGAAGATGGCGTAGACGTACACTTCGGTACATTCGCTAAATCTATGGCCGGTATCGGTGCTTTCGTAGCTTCTGAAAAATATATCATCGACTACTTGCGTTACAATATGCGTTCACAGTTGTATGCTAAGTCGCTGCCTATGCCTATGGTATTGGGTGCTGAAAAGCGTCTGGATATGCTGCAACAACGTCCTGAATTGAAAGAAAAATTGTGGACTATCGTGCGCGCACTGCAAAGCGGTCTGACCGAAAGAGGTTTCGACATCGGTGTAACTAACTCGCCTGTGACTCCGGTTTATATGAAGGGTGGCGTTGAAGAGGCTACAAACTTGGTGTATGACCTCCGCGAAAATCACGGTCTGTTCTGTTCAGTAGTGGTTTATCCGGTTATCCCGAAGGGTGAAATCATCTTGCGTTTGATTCCGACTGCGGTTCACACTCTCGAAGATGTTGATTACACACTGAAGTGCTTCGAATCAATCCGTGGTAAATTGCTCGCTGGTGAATATCAAAAACCAATGCCGAGCGTTGCTGACTAAGAAACAATTGTAGGTTTGAAAATAGACGTAGCCTGACCCTTCAAGGTCGGGCTACTTTTTTATGGTATGATGCAAAAAGTAAGCGAAACGTGTCTTACCGACAGGTTTCGCTTTGTTAAACTCTCAAATTACTATTATGAAAAATTGTTGACCCACTAGGACTCGAACCCAGAAAGACAGAACCAGAATCTGTAGTGTTACCATTACACCATGGGTCAATACTCACCTTGTTTTACGATGCAAAAGTAGAGAAAAAAACGTTAGGTTGTACAAAAAATGCAAATTATTTTTCGTTTACTATAAAAATAGTTTCGTTTTTGCGTTTCATAAGATACAATTCTCGAGCAACGCGCTCGAGGCTCGAATCGCTATTGAGCGACTCAATCTCAATGCTGTCTTTTTTGATTTGGTCAAGATAGTAGCTCTTTTGTCGCTCGAGTTCGCGGATTTCGTTGTGCAGCCGATATCTCTCAATGAGGTTGTTTTTGTCCACAAGACAAATCATTGCCAGAAAGACCGCAGCTGTAATCAGATATAATTTAAACCCTACTTTCATATCCTATTATTTCCAATATCTGTGAAAATGGTGAACAGGTCCGTGTCCGTGTCCGCACTCATATTCGGCACCCTCCACAATGGCAGAGTGAAGATATTCAATTGCGTGGCCTACGGCTTGGTGCAGCGGCAGCTCCTGAGCCAGAAATGCTGCAATTGCAGCCGATAGTGTGCAGCCTGTTCCGTGTGTATTGCGTGTCTCAATGCGGCTGTTTGTGTAGTCAAACACGCTGCCGTCTGAGCAGTACAGCTTGTCGGTCAACATCTCATCGGTCAGGTGGCCTCCCTTAATCAGCACTGCTTTTGCGCCCAGAGAGAGTATTCGTTCGGCTACGCGGTCGTAGTCCGAAAGTTGCGTGATTGGAATTCCGCTGAGCATTTCGGCCTCGTGCAGATTGGGTGTTATCACTTCGGCAAGGGGCATCAACTGTTCGCGCAGTGAGACGATAGCCTCGTCTGAGATTAGTTTCGCTCCCGAGGTTGAGATTGCAACAGGGTCGACCACTACGTGCTTAATGTCGTAGCGGCGAATCAAATCGGCAACCGTTTCTATGATTTCGGCATTGGGCAACATTCCGGTCTTCATCGAGTCGCATCCCAAATCGTCAAGCACCGACTCTACCTGAGTTCTCACCACATCGGCCGGTGTGTTCAGCACGCCCTGCACGCCGAGTGTGTTCTGCGATGTAAGTGAGGTGATTACAGCTTCGGCGTATGCTCCGCACGCTGAGATTGCCTTTATGTCTGCCTGTATTCCGGCTCCGCCCGAGGGGTCTGAGCCTGCTATGGTCATTGTCTTTTTGTAGCTTTTCATAAATTAAAAATGGGTAAATCCCCTGAAATTTCGTTCCTGGATTTCGTTGTTTCTAATCCACTTTATGTCTTTACATTTGTCGGTCAGTCGGCCGATGCAGTATATTTTCGATGAGGTGCGAGCCATAATCTCAGCGCTGATGTCTGTCGAGGCTGTAAACAACAGACAGTAATCTTCGCCACCCTCCAGTGCCAAAGATAGTGCGTCCCAGCCGTTGGCTTTGCATACAGCAGCCAACTCTTCGGAAATTGGTATTTTGTCGAGTTCGACCTCTGCTCCCAGCTCCGAACTATTCAGAATATGCTTCAAGTCCGAGGCTACGCCGTCCGAGACGTCCATCATTGCGTGTACCTCGGGCATCGTGCCCAGCAGCGCACCCAACGCCATATCGGGCGTAGGATTGTTCTGAGCCTGAATCAATCGTTCTCTATGGTCGGGGGTGCAGTTAGCATCTGGGTTCAGAATCAGTTTCAGTCCTCCGGCAGCATTGCCTAACTCTGAGCTGACAAATATGTAATCGCCACTCTGTCCGTCAGCGCGGCATTTTCGATTTTCGCTCTCTACCGTACCGGTCACCAGCACATTGATTGCAATGTCTCTCAGCGAACGGCTTGTGTCTCCACCCAGCAGCGGCACTCCACACTCGAGCGACACTTCGCGATAGCCCTCGATGAACTCGCGGTACCACTCCTCATCAACCGACTTGGGCAGCGCAACCGAAAGAAACGATGCCTGAGCTGTGCCTCCCATAGCAGCGATGTCGCTGAGATTCACGCTCAAGGACTTTCTTCCCAGCTCACGAGCCGAGGTGCAGTCGCGCAGAAAGTGTACTCCCTCAATCAATATATCGGTGGTAAAGAGTTGATTAGGTTTGCCAAACAGTGTGGCGCAATCATCTCCGATTCCCTCCATTTGGGGAGTAAGCAACGATGCGAACTTGGTTTTAATTTCGGCTATGGAATCAAATTCTCCCATAAATATTTTATCTAATTATTCACAAAATTACTCTAAAAATTCCGAAAAACAACGTACATTTGCGAAAAATTAGCACAATGAAATTATTAATCCTGAATGGCCCAAACCTTAATATGGTTGGTCGTCGTGCCGGCAATATATATGGCGATACCACTTTCGAGCAATTCCTCCCGCAACTGAAAAACAGATTCCCGCAGGTGGAAATAGAACTGTATCAATCAAATATCGAGGGCGAATTGATTGATAGAATTCAGAGTGCTGCAACTCATTATGATGCTATGATAGTCAATGCCGGAGGATATACACACACTTCGGTTGCTATTGGCGATGCGTTGGCAGATGCTGCGGCACGAGGATTGCGTATTGTTGAGGTGCACATTTCGTCGATTCTGGCACGTGAGGAGTTCAGACACACCTCGTTTGTGGCGCCTCACGCCGAGGGGTCGATTATGGGATTTGGACTTAATTCGTATGTATTGGCTGTCGAAGCCCTTTTAATTTGAAAGTATGGAAAAAAAGACTAAAATAGTTGCAACGATTTCGGACAGAAATTGTTCGGTTGAGTTCTTGTCTGATTTGTTCAGAGAGGGAATGGACGTGGTGCGCATCAATACTGCGCATCTTACGCCCGAGGGTGCGTTGAACATTGTGCACAATGTTCGTGCGGTGAGCGAGCGTATCGCTATACTGATTGACACCAAAGGCCCCGAACTGAGAGTTACAGGTATGGCTGAAGAGTGCGACGGCGGTGTGAGTGTAAGGAGAGGTCAGATTGTCCGAATGAGGGGTTCCGAAGGTGCCGATTTGTCGAGCGCAGAGAGGGTGTTTGTTAATTATTCGAACTTCAGCGAGGAGGTCTCTGTCGGAGCTTCAATCTTGATTGACGATGGCGAATTGGAGTTGCTTGTGATGGATAAAAAAGATGGTGACCTGATTTGCGAGGTGGCAAATGACGGAGTAATCAAAGGACGCAAAAGTGTAAATGTCCCCGGTGTGAAGATTGATTTGCCCTCGTTGACCGAACGTGACCGAATGTTTATTAATTGGGCTATTGACAATGAGATAGATTTCATAGCACACTCGTTTGTGCGCAGTGAGAAAGATGTGCTCGAGGTGCAGCGAATGTTGGATTTGAAGGGCAGCAACATCAAGATAATCTCAAAAATCGAGAACCGCGAAGGTGTAGACAACATCGACAAGATATTGGACGTAACATACGGCATTATGGTTGCCCGTGGCGACCTGGGTGTAGAGATACCCGCGGAACAAATCCCCGAAATCCAGCGCGACCTTGTGAGAAAGTGCATTGAGAGCAAAAAGCCTGTGATTATTGCTACGCAGATGTTACACTCGATGATATCCTCACCACGTCCGACCCGAGCCGAAGTGAGCGACGTGGCAAATGCTATCTATCAGCGAGTTGACGCAATTATGCTCAGCGGTGAGACTGCATCGGGACAATACCCTGTCGAGGCTGTGAAGACTATGGCGAAGATTGCTCGCGAAATCGAGCAGCACACCTCTCCGATAATCGACATCAATATGGTCAGAATCAATAACGAGATTACTGCCCAGCTTGCGCGTTCGGCTGTTCGGGCATCGGTCAATCTGCCGATTAAGGCTATTGTTATCGATTCGCTCTCGGGCAGAACGGGTCGTTATCTCTCGGCGTTCAGGGGCAGCAAGATGGTCTATGCAATATGTTACAGAAAACACGTAATGAGAGAGTTGGCTCTTTCGTATGGCATCTATGCAGAGTATCGCGAGCCGGCGCTGACGCACGACAGATTTCTGTTGAGCATTTTGGACGAGCTGGTGCAGAACAACAAAATCAATCGTGAAGACCTCATTGTCGTAGTAGGTGGCAACTTCGGTGCAGTAAGAGGCGCATCGTTTATGGAGATTGGTCCGGTGTTTGCTCTGGTCGAACGCTGTCTGCCAAAGCATTTGTAAAACTCAGTTTATTCTACGCATAAGAGCCTACCCTTCGGGGCAGGCTCTGTTTTTTATTGCAACACTATTAGGTGCAATATAATACACATTTACAAATTTTTCAGTTTCAGCGATGCTTCGTAGAGTTGGTTCATAGCCTTTTCGATTGTGACTCTCGGGGCAGCTACGTTTATTCTCATACAGCCTTCGCCCTCAATGCCGAAGAATCGGCCTTCGGTTGTTCCGATGCGAGCCTCTTTCAGCATAAAGTCACACAACTCATTGTGAGTCATTCCCCAGGCTGAAAAATCCAACCACATAAGGTACATAGCCTCGGGGCGGTAGCACTTCACAGAGGGTATCTTTTCTGCGAGGAATTTCAAAACAAAATCGATATTTCCACCGATGTATTCGTTCAGTTGGTCAATCCATTGGTCGCCGTGTGTGAATGCCTGTTCGATGGCAATGGTGCCGAAAATATTGCCCTGACCTACGTGAACAGCCTCGGCAATCTGGCTGAATCGCGCTCTTTGTGTCTCGCTCGGGATTATCACCACCGACGAACTCAGACCCGGAACATTGAAACTCTTGGCGGGCGAAATGATTGTCACCGACCTTTGAGCTGCATCTTCGCTGAGCGATGCGAAGTGAATGTGGCGGTAT
Source organism: Rikenellaceae bacterium (assembly GCA_045656065.1). Classification (GTDB taxonomy): domain Bacteria; phylum Bacteroidota; class Bacteroidia; order Bacteroidales; family Rikenellaceae; genus CAJGBR01. Next base: position 22,953 of record JAZOQL010000319.1, read on the forward strand.
GGTTTTTGAACCAAGTCGCAGTGAATTTCATCTGCCACGACTATGACATCATATTTTTTACACAGTTCGGCTATGCGTGTCAACTCCTCCTGAGTGTAGACTCGCCCCGTAGGGTTGTGAGGATTACACAGAATGAATAGCTTTGAACGGGATAATTTCTCTTCAAGGTCTTCGAAGTCGATTACTGCGCGGCCGTCGGGTTGATACTTTAGTTGATTGCGTTCAACGCGGCGGTTGTTGCCCTCGGTTACCCAGGCAAATGGCCCATAAACCGGAGTCTGGATAACTACTCCGTCGCCTTGGGCGGTGAATGCCTGAATGGCAAAGCTGACTGCGCAGACTGTGCCCGGAGTGAACTCAATCCACTGCTTGTCAACCTGCCACCTCCAGCGTCGGTTGAGCCAGCCACGTATGGCTTCGTAGTAGCTGTCGGGTCTGAGCGAGTATCCCAGAACGTGGTGTTTAAGGCGATTCTCCAGTGCTTCGATTATGAATGACGGAGTCTCAAAATCCATATCCGCAACCCACATCGGCAGTAAATCTTCGGTGCCGAATATCCTGTTGCAACCATCATATTTTTCGCAATTTGTGCCTTTGCGGTCAACAAGTCTGTCAAAGTCGTAAATCATAAAAATCTGATATTTGAGTTAATTATGTAACTGTAAAGATATAATTCAATTAAAAATATTTACCTTTGCAGCGAGTTTCCGTGGACAAAGGTACTAAAATGAATAATAATCACAACTTTAAATTTAAATTTTCCACAATAGAGACTCGTTAAAAAACTATGGAGAATTACTTTGACAAGAGCGAATCTTATAAGGGAAATCGCTCGGAGGAGAGTGCCAAGAGAGCACCTCGCAACAATCGATTCAATCGTGAAGATTCAACGATTCACAGAAAACGCTCGGGACAAAACAACGATGGTGCTACGCCCGAGGACTTCACAGGTCGTTCGTTTATGAAGGATCGCAGACAGAGAAATCAGGAGTCGTTCACTCCGAGAGAGGAGCGCTCGCCAAGACGCAACTTCAATCGCGATGATAGAAGAGCTCAATTTGGCCGCGATGAACAGAACGACAGAACTCGTCGTTTTGACCGCAACGAACAAGAGGAAAAACCTCGTCGCTTTAATCGAGAAGAGAGAGGTGAGTCGAGATTCAACCGCAACGAATCTTCAGACAGACCTGCACGCCGTTCGTTCAACCCAAATTTCGATTCGGAAAACCGTCCGAGATTCAACAACTCAGAACGTGCTAATCGTCGCTTCAACCGCGATGAAGAGAGGTCGTCAAGAGAGGATAGATTCGCAAAACCAAGATTCAACCGCAACGATGAGCGCCGTTCAGATTTCGAATCGCGAGAAAACAGATTCAGAGGCGAACGAGGCGAAAGATTCGAGCGAAACGACCGAGGTAACAGAAAAACATTCAACAAGAGAGATAACCGCAGAGAGTCTGCCAAAGCTGCATATCCAAGTTACGATGCAGCACCGTCGATGCCAGAGACAATGCGTTTGAACCGATTTATTTCGATGTCGGGCATCTGTTCTCGTCGCGAGGCAGATGAACTGATTTCGCAAGGTTTGGTTATGGTCAATGGTGTAGTCGTTACCGAACTCGGCGCAAAAATCAACAACTCTGACGAGGTAATCTACAACGGCCAGCGACTCAAGGGCGAAAAGAAGGTTTATATATTGATGAACAAGCCGAAAGGTTATGTTACTACAATCGAAGACCCGAATACAGATAAGACTGTTATATCGCTGATTAGCAATGCTTGTCAAGAGCGCGTCTACCCCGTAGGCCGTCTGGATAAGAACAGTCTGGGTGTATTGCTCATCACAAACGATGGCGATTTGACCAAGAAACTGACTCACCCGTCATACAACAAGAAGAAAATCTATCAGGTCGATTTGAATAAAAACGTATCGGTAGAGGATTTGCAGAAGATTTACAATGGCGTGGAACTCGAAGATGGCGTAGTGGAAGTTGATGATATTCAATTCACCAGCGAATCGAAGCGCCAAATTGGCATAGAAATTCACAGCGGCCGAAATCGCGTAGTAAGACGTCTCTTCGAATCGCTCGGATACAGCGTAGTGAAACTTGACAGAGTCTATTTCGCAGGTTTGACAAAGAAAAATCTGCCTCGCGGACGCTGGAGATTCTTGACAGATGCAGAGGTTTCAATGCTGAAAAGTGGTAGCTACGAATAGGAAATTATCACTTTTTGAAACTTTTTGAAAAAAATAGTGCCAAAAATTTGGTAGTAACCAAAATTCATACTACCTTTGCACCGCAATTGAGGGAGATTCAGTAGCTCAGCTGGTAGAGCACAACACTTTTAATGTTGGGGTCCCGGGTTCGAGCCCCGGCTGGATCACTCGGAGGTTCCTTAGCTCAGCTGGTAGAGCACGACACTCTTAATGTTGGGGTCCAGGGTTCGAGCCCCTGAGGGACCACAGATAAAACCAGAAAGACCGATTCGCAAGAGTCGGTCTTTTTTGTTTGATAGTATATTGATTATCAAAATGATATAAATCAAAACCGGGAAATTTTGCAAAAAAGTTTCATAATTATTTGGAATATCGTGTTTTACACACTATATTTGTGATGCAGACACGAGTTGTGTTTGTATAAAAATCTAATATAACTATGAATATGAAGTTTTTCTTGACTACAGTTTTGTCTCTAAGTATTTTGGGGTGTGCATTTGCACAAATGCCACGGTCTTCAAAGCAGGAATATCGTCAACTTGCAGAAAAAGAAAGGATAAAAGATTCCCTCAATAATACATTTGAACACTTGTCTCTCGATAAACCTGACGGCTCAAAATATGGACTGAGAACTTGTGTTGAAAATATTTTAGTTGCTAAAGGCGACACGTGGCGAGTTAAATATGTGTTCCAACCGAGTCTTTTTACAAAGTTGGTGGCAGAAGGGATTCGCGAAGCAACACCTGAAGAAATGAAAAAAGGTGAGTGTATATTCGCGTTCAAGCCTGAAAAGACCAAGTGGTTGAAGATTATACAGTACGGTAGTGACGGAAGTAAGTATGAAGGAGGTTCCTTGGTATATGTTGTAGAGCCTGGAAAGTATGAGAGTGTAATGCAGCGATACAAAAGTCTGAAAGGTTGGAAGGATAAAAATGACTTCTTGGATTCAATTGCTGGAGGTCGCTGGATAGATTTCAAATACGGAAGAAAAAAATAACCTTCAAGTAGCTTAAATAGATGCAGCCTGTATAACTAATGTTATACGGGCTCATTTATTATTTGTGAATGCCTTTTCTTGCTATCTTTCGCTCGAGCAGCCTTATCTGAGCATCAATAAATGGCTCGACATCTTTTAACGTGAATGGTGTGCCGTGGCCTGGGTAGACAATCTGTGTGGGCGAAAAGCTACTCTTAATTAGTTCAAACGAGTCGCGCAACTCAACGATAGAGCTGTTCGGAGCCGTCGTGTAGGTCTTGATTTTTTCGAGCAGCGTATCCCCGCTGAACAAAATATCCGAAACGGTGAAACACATCGAACCCGCACTGTGTCCCGGGGTAGCATAAAAACAAATTCCGATATTTCCCCACACTATGTTATTGCCCAATGACTCGATTGTTGTGGTTCTCGGCGGCAGGTAGCTCTGTGGTTCGACGTCAGGGTAGTCTGCCGAAAGGTTGAGCTGAGGATTGTGCAGAGCATCAATACACTCGGCTGTGGCTATAACAGGTGCGTCATACAGTTCGGCGACTGATTTCGTACTCTGAACGTGGTCGATGTGTTCGTGAGTCAGAATTATATAATCCAATTTCAGAGAATTGTGCGCAAGGTATTCGGTCAGTGAGTGCACATTGCTGCACCCGGGGTCGACTACGATTGCACGCGACGACTCCTCCAATACATAGCAATTGGAATCCAATGGCTCGTTCACAAATGTTGTAACCTTCATAGCGCAAATCACATATCCGAAACAAAGGTAATGCTTTTCCGCAACAATATCAAAAAAAAGAGGTGGAGTAAAAAACTCCACCCCACCTCTTATTTGAAGATTCTACCAGTGACGCATTTCGCTTGATACGGTCAGTTTCTTGCGGCCTTTAGCACGACGTGCAGCCAAAACCTTGCGACCGTTTGCAGTCGACATTCTTTCACGGAAACCGTGTTTATTTCTTCTTTTTCTTTGTGAGGGCTGAAATGTCCTTTTCATAATTCGTTATATTTTTATTAGTTTATTCCACTTTGCGAGGTGCAAAGGTAAACTATTTTTTAGTTTCTACCAAATTTTTTACTCTTTTTTCGCAAAAACTATTTTTGCATCTGTGTGATATCTGGCTGTGAGTCTTGTGAATCGCCAATCAGGTGGCGGCAGAAATAGTCGCCCATCTTCCAGAAGAAGTATTCTGTCATATTGCCAAAGCTGTGGCGTTGACCCGGAAGAACCACATATTCAAATCGTTTGCCAGCCTTGATGAGCGCTTCAGCAACTCGGATTGTATTTGCCGGATTGACGTTGCTGTCGATATCGCCTGTGACCAGCATCAGGTGTCCCTTGAGGCGCGGAGCCAGCTCGGAATTACCGCTGATTGAATACTTGAACGTAGTGTCGCCTTTGGCTGAAATAGTCTCTTCAACGCCGTGGTGTTTTTCGCTCCACCAGCGGTTGTAGATGCTGTTTTCGTGGTTGCCGGCACAAGAGACTGCTACCTTAAAGAAGTTCGGGTAGCTGAGAATAGCTGCGGTAGACATAAAACCACCGCCCGAGTGGCCGTGAATACCCACCTTGTTGATGTCGATAAAATTGTGGCGGGCAGCCAATTGGCGAACAGCCTCAACCTTATCTGCAAGACCATAGTCTCTCAAGTTGCCGTAGCCGTAGTTGTGATACCATTTCGAACGTGACGGGTGACCGCCTCGGTTTCCGACCGTAATCACGATAAAGCCGAATTGTGCCAGACGGTCGGTTCGGTGCGAGAAGTTGAAACGACTGTCTACGGCTTCGGTTTGTGGGCCCGGATATACATATTCGATTATAGGATAGAGTTTTGTCGAGTCGAAATTGAATGGTTTGTACATTACGCCATACAGGTCTGTGATGCCGTCCGCAGCCTTTACCTTGAATGTCTCGGGGTATTTGTATCCTGCAGCCAGCAACTGAGACATATCGGCTGTTTCGAGATCCATCAACTTGTTTCCTTCGCGGTCGTAGAGTGCGCTTGCCGGAGCTCTGTCTACTCGCGAATGGTTGTCAACAAACCAGCGGCAATCATCATCGGTCGAGATTGAGTGGTCAGCATCTCCTGGTGTGAGCATTGTTATCGGACCTCCATTGAGGCTGACTTTGTAGAGGTGCAGATAGTATGGATTTTCGTTCTTTTCGCGGCCGTTTGCTGTGAAGTAGACTACATTTGCAGTCTCATCTACGCCTAAAATCTTCTCAACGTGGAATTCTCCTGAGGTCAGTTGGCGAACCACATTGCCATTGTTGTCATAGAGGTAGAGGTGTGCCCAGCCGTCGCGTTCGCTCCAGTGAACAAACTGAGTGAAATTCTTGATAGGTTTAATCGGGCGAACTTCGACATAGGTGTTCATTCTCTCTTCGATTATGGTGCGTGGCTTAGCCGTAGCAACATCTACTTCGCAGATGTCGATGCGCTTGAGGTCGCGGCTTGTGACCGTTACATAGAATTTATCCTTGGTGCCGTACCAAATCGAAGGTTTCGGACCCTTTTTGTGAACATCAAGTTGGCGATTGGGTTCGCGAGTCACCTCCAGTGTCTGGTCTTTGAATCGTGACATATCAATCTCTGTTCTCAACTTCTTATCAACATTGAACATATAGAGGTGGTATGGAATACCCTTTTCGCCCGGCATCATATATTTATACGACTCGAGTGTAGGACGTGGTTTTGCCAATGAGTTGATTACCCAGAAACTCTTCACCTGACGCTGGTCTGCTACGACCTTGATGAAGTTTTTCGAGTCGGGCGACCAAATACCTACGGCAGTGCGGCGAGTTTCGCGTTCCTTTTTAATCTTCTTTTCATCGAACTCTTCTTGCGGGTCGTAACCGTTGCCGAATGCAAAATGTTTCACGCCTTCGGTAGTCAGCTGGTACTCTACGATAGTCGAGTCATTTTCATTTTTCTTAGCCTTTTCATAGTTCTCGCGGTCCATCATATAGAGGTTATAGTTGCGCGCGAAGATAATGGTATTTCCGTCGGGTGAGATGTTTGCCCAGCTCTTTTCAGATGTCGAGTCCTTGTCCTTTTCCACTTCGCTCAGCTTTTGGGCTGCGATGTCAAACTCAAAGTGGAACTCCTTTTTCTTTGAAGTAACCTTGCCTGTGCTATCCTTTTTATACTCTTTGGCTTTGCTCTGCAGGTCGAACTTGAATGTCTTGCCATCTTCCGAGAATTTGAATATCATCGAGGGCAGGTGTTGTGCATCGTATGGGTCGCCTGTGATGCGAGTCAGGTCGGCTGCCATCTTTGCCTCATCAAACAGAGGTTTGCGTTCGCGTTTGGCGGGGGTCACAAGCCAATACTTAGTTCCGGCCGACGTCTTGTAGCTGTACCAGAACTGTTGGCCGCTGCCAATCCATTTCGGAGATACGGCAGTGCTGTGAATCAGGGTTTTAATTCTCTCAGTTGAGAACTGTGCAGGCAGGTCGTAGTTGCTCTGCTTGACAGGCTCGTTTGCCTGAAGTGCTGTGCTCGACAACATTACTGCCGATGCAACAAGGGTTAGTAATCTTTTCATATCTGTTTTTGTATTATTTTCCCGAGCGGCAAAATTACACATTTTTGCTCTAACGGAAAAGTGTCTTTAGTCATAATAAAAATAGGGCAACTCTTTTTTGAGAGTCACCCTATTCAATTTTAGCTAATCTGCCTTATTATTTTTGTTTAGGCATCTTGCGAGGTTGAACCATATTTTCAGGTTTCAAGATGTTATCCAATTCATCTTTAGCCATCAAACCTTGTTCGAGTACCAAGTCATAAACGCCGCAACCAGATACCAATGCTTCTTTAGCAAGAACGGTTGAAGTTTCATAGCCCAAGTATGGGTTCAATGCAGTCACCAGACCGATGCTGTTGTAAACCATATTCTTCAGGTGTTCAACGTTTGCAGTGATGCCGTTGATACAACGTTCACGCAAAGTGTTCATACCGTTAATCAACATTTCGATTGATTCGAAGATGCTTTGTACGATAACCGGTTCCATTACGTTGAGTTCCAACTGACCTGCTTCAGCAGCGAATGTTACAGTCAAGTCGTTACCGATAACCTTGAATGCGATTTGGTTAACAACTTCAGGGATAACTGGGTTAACCTTACCCGGCATAATTGAAGAACCCGGCTGCATCGGAGGCAAGTTGATTTCGCCCAAACCTGTACGAGGACCTGATGACATCAGACGCAAGTCGTTACAGATTTTTGAGAGTTTAACTGCCAAACGTTTAACTGCTGACGAGTAGATTACGTAAGAACCTGTATCGTTAGTAGCTTCAATCATATTGCTTGCAGCAACAATCGGCATACCTGTGATGTCGCACAAGTGTTTGATACACAATGGAGTGTAGTCAGGGTCAGAGTTGATACCTGTACCGATTGCAGTTGCACCCATATTCATTTCATAGAACAATTTTGCATTTTGTTCCAGACGTTCGATTTCTTCAGACAAAGTTGCAGCATAAGCGTCGAATTCCTGACCCAAAGTTACAGGCACTGCGTCTTGCAACTGTGTACGACCCATTTTGATTACATCTTTGAATTCTTGACCTTTAGCCTTGAATGCTTCGATGAGGTCTTTCAGTGCAGCAACCAATTTCGGATTTGAGTTCAGAATAGCCAAACGGATAGCTGTAGGATAAGCGTCGTTTGTAGACTGAGCCAAGTTTACGTGGTTGTTCGGGTGGCAGTATTCGTATTCGCCTTTATTGTGACCCAAAATTTCGAGAGCCAAGTTAGCGATTACTTCGTTAGCGTTCATATTTGTAGAAGTACCTGCACCACCTTGAACCATATCAACAACGAAGTGGTTGTGGAGTTCGCCGTTTTCGATACGTTTACAAGCCTCAACGATAGCGTCAGCAACTTTAGCGTCCATTACGCCGAGGTCTTTGTTTGCCATTGCAGCAGCCTCTTTAACTACAGCCAAAGCCTTGATGAACTCTGGATAGAAGTAGA
>JAZOQL010000320.1:0-5499 GCA_045656065.1 Rikenellaceae bacterium
TGGCTACGATCCGACTTAGTAGCAAGTGACTTGTCATTCTTGAAGAACAAAGCCTCTTCAAGATAACCGCATTCAACCTTTACGCATATTTCGGATTTTGTCTTTTCTCCGAAACTGAAGAATAAATGTGATAGCCTAAACGAATCTCCGACAAGTATGCATTCCGTGCTATTTACTGCGGTTTGCAGAACGTAGTTTCCCGTATCGGTGTTTCCATAAGTGTGATACTTCACACGGCAATGTAAACTTGCCGAATCCTCAAACCTCGCAACACCGCTATTGTTCTTGTAAACGTATTGACCGATGTTGTCAACATCAAATCCAGCGACATCCACAAAGAGGATGAAATCGTAACCAACTGGATGTTCAACAACATTGTTGCAGAACGAAGATGTGACAAATTTTGTCAGCGAATTGCCAGATTCAAGAACGAGCCTAGCATTGTTCTTGATGACATTTTGGTCAAAAGTAATGTTGAAACTTGATGTACAGGTTGCAGTAATCGGAGCATTCACTTCACATCCGATTACTTCAAGTTTCGTGATAGTATCCGAAACTTTTACGTTGCCATCAATCGTGCAGTCAATGAGTTTTGCAGACTTGAATATCGGTTCGTGTCCCGAATCGGAACTAATATTAGAGCCTTCAGCATCAAGTTTGCAGTTGCTCAAGGTGTACGTTCCGTTGTTGTAGAACTTGACTTCGCTATTGCGGATGCGTATCGTCTCAATCGTGGAATTGACGGCATCAATGACAATGTTATCAATCTGCGAGTCCCAAATGTTCAATATTGTCCCGCTCGGTATCTTGATGCTATCCGAGAAATGTGCGTTGCGTATGAACTTGAATGGGAAAGTCGCCCTTGAGCCAAAGTCAATCGTACATTCACGATACTTCAAGTCAAGCAATTCAACCCCGTTATCCTCGCAGTATGTCACGTACCAGTCGGTATTGCTCCACGTGTCAATGTCGCTTGTGCAGTCCGTGAACGAGTTGTCCGTGAACATAGCACTAGAGTTGAAGAATGTACCCTTTATCTCGCACTCGGTAAACTTGCATCCACGTTTGATGTTTCCCTCGCACACAATCTTGCAGTTAGTGAGGTCAAACTTTTCGTTTTCAAGCAACGATAGGATTTCAACATCCATATTTGCAAGAGTAAATTCGGGTACGCTACCGAGAACACCGAGCGACCCGTCATACACGAACTTCTTTCTGCAATTGATGCTTGGCGGATAGTTCGTGCTTGGGTTGGCGGTCTCGGTATTCTCAAACCAAGATGTATGAATCAAGTCACCCGCAACATTGATGCTCCCGTTGTTCGTATCGGAATGGAGCATAAACGGATAATTTCTCCCTGCATTGCGTTCGGATAGGTCGTTCAATACTAGGCTTGTAGCCGTTACAATCTTTGCGCCATCGTCAAACCAAATCTTGGAATAGATGCTCACGTTCGTGCCGATGTAGTACGAAAAGTCATTTTCAAAGATGCTAGGCACGAACAATGTCAAGCCGAACTTGCTTGCATACGTGTCTGCCTTCTTGAGCGCATACGATTGCGTAACATCAACGAGCGATTCGTCACTCTTCGGGAAGCACCCTGCGTGGCGCACATCAAAGATGCCAGTCTCTTCAAATGTATTGACAAGAATCCAACGACCAGTAGCGATTCCGGCCACCGACACTACATCCACATCGTTTGCACCTGCGGTAGATTCCGAAGCCCACTTGTAGTACACAACGGGACAATCGCCCATCGCATTGTATCCACCGAGGGCAACGAGTTTCTCACCGCCTACGGACGGAATGTCGGTCGGGTCTGTAGCCTTCAGCGATGCCATAGAGTCAATGAGCGATACCGCATTGCTCTTGATGTCAAGACCGAAAACGTTGTAGAGGTTGTTGAACGAATACTGGAAAGACCAGTTTGCATCGTCCGAGTCAATGGTCATATCCCCATTGCCTATGTACTTGTACACGTAAATCGTGTAGTCCTTGTCGGCAAGGTAAATCTGCACGTTCGGCCTTCCGTTCACATCGGTGTATACGATAGGAGTCACGGAAACATACGCATCGTGTTCGGAGTCCCAAGCGAAAACTGGTTCTTGTGTAGTAGTCCCCTTTTGGCAGAACACAAGTTTGCCGTGGAGAAAGTTCTTGTCGTTGTCAAAAAGTTGCTCGTAATTGTCAAGGTTACGCATAGTTACTCCACAAGTTTGATACCAAGTTGTTCGGCAATCATCCGCTCAAGTTCTTCCTCGCTTGGCACTTCCGATTCCCCACGAAGGTACGCACGGATTCCGCCACGCTTCTTCGGTTTCTCTTCCTCGGTTTCGTATGGGTTGAAAACGTACTTTGAACGGGCTTTGCGCTCAATTTCCGCCTTGCGCTCATCCTCCCGCCTCTTCTTTCCTTCCGCATCGTCAATGAGCGAAATGTTCGGGAGTTGCTCCTTTGCCACATCCGCAATCTTGAACTTTGCGTATTCTCTAGGCTCAATGTCGGTTTCCCCCATAAGGTGCTTTCGGATGAAAGATTCCCTTACTGGCTTCGCCCTCTTCGTCTTTGCGAATTCGGTTGTAAGCACATCGCCCCAAGAAGATTGCTGAATCATCTTCATCAGTTCACGTTGCGGATATACCTTTCCGCCTTCGCCAACAATAAATACTGGATTCTTTCGGTCGTTGAATCGTTCAATCTTCTGCTCAACGAACGTAGTGCCTTTCTTTTCAGCCAACTTCTTGAAATAAATCTCGGTCGCCCTGTCAAGCGAGACACCCTTGCTTCCTACAATCTTCGCAATCTCGGTTGCGGTCTCGTCAAGTTCAGCATCACCGCTGAAAATCGGTGCAGACTTTTCATAGGCAACTCTCTGCTTCGGAGTCATCGCCATTTTAGCCTCTTCACCGCCTACACCCTTTGCGACCTTCTCGGATTCCTTCAAGGCTTTCTCGGTCTCGCTCTTGAATTCTTTCCAAGTTTTCTTTACTTCTTCGGGCTTCTTTTTCTCCGCCTCTCCAGTAAGAAGCCTACGAACTGCGGAGCGTTCCTTCCCCGCAAACTTTCCGATGTTACGCAGTCCGTACTTTCCCATAAGAAGATTAGCCGTGCCTTCGTCAACGATGTTCGCCTTGATTTCTTCGGATGATTTAACGTTGTCCAAATCAATTGATTCTTGCACAATCTTGTCGGTCGCTTCCATAAGTGCCGGTGTACCGAATGCGCTTGCTACACCTACACCCGCCCTTCCTACACTTTTTGCGGTTTCGGTTGCGAGTCTAGGAGCGAGTCGCCCGAATGCACGAACACCGAGTTGTCCCGCCTTTCCGATGGGGTTGATTCCATACACGATGTTCTCTGCAACATCTGTCGCTACATCGGCAGGGACAATACCCTTTCCTTGCTCAAGGCTTTCCATAGTTCTAGGCGCAAAGAATTTCAAGCCAAGAGCCGTGAGCCTATCGCCAATAGTTGCACCGATGTCAGTACCGCTGAAGATTTGTCGGTTGCGTTCCTTGATGCTTTCCTCTTGAAGCATATCGTATACTTCTTTCTTCGGCATCCCGTTCGCTTCCGCAATATCCGCAATGACCTTGTCAGTAATTTCGGAATCTGCGTTTGCCCAAAATTTCGGGCTACGTTCGTCAAGGATTTCGTCACCGCCAAACTTTGCAAACATCGCACCGATTTCGGTTCGGTACTTCGGTGCTTGAGTTGTCGCCCTAGTTACCTTCTCAATCTCGGTGTCCTTCGGCATTGCGGATGCAATAGCCTTCGTGATGTTGTAGAGTTTCGGGTCATTGAAAGATGCGTAGAGGATTTTCTTTATTTCCTCATCGTTCTTGTCAACAAGTTTGTCACCAAGTTGGCTTGCGTAACTACGTTCCATATCGCTAAACGAATCATCATTTGCGATAAAGTTAAGTTCACGAATTACCTTGTACTTGTATCCCTTCTCCGCCATAGTAACTACCTTTTCCCTTCAGCAAGTTTCTTGGCTTCCTCAAATTCTTTCGGGTCATCAATAGCCCACAAGTATCTTTCCTTCGGGCTTGCGTTGTTGTACTTCGTTATGAGTCCCTGCTTGCGCTCGTATTCCTTCTTGTCTCGGTATTCCTTTGCGAGTCTAGGGTCTTTCGCCTTCTTTATGAGTTCGTTGAACTTGGCTGTCCTTTGGTTTTCGGTCGTGGCTTCGGATACATCGTCAACGAGTTTATTGAATTCTTCCCATTCCTTGATTGTCTCAAAGCCGTTTATCATTCGCTTTTCAAGTGCGTTGATTTTCGCATCAACGCTCTCTTTTCCCATAACCTTTCCAAGTTCGGTTTCGGCAGGCTCTTCAACCTTTACCTCATCGGATACGCTCACATCGGTTTTACCGCTCGGCTTCTTCTCAACGCTTTCCTTCTGCACATCTTCAACTTCAACACCGAGTTTCTTCAATGTCTTTAGCGCACGATTCATCTTGATACGTGCGATGCGCTTTTCATCCTCGCTTGCGGTTGCGGAATTTGCAGTAATGCTTGCGGTCTCAAGTTCGTAAATAGCATCGTCAACGGCTTCTTCGTGAACCTTTCCCGCTTCCTCCGTTCCCCTGCGATTTTCAACTTCCGCAAGTTTCTTTCGGGTTGCGAGTTCATCCTCACGCATCTTCTGCTCACGCTCTTGCAACTTGCGCTGACGATACGCATTCAATGCGGACACATCGCCCGTATTGATGAATGTCTCCTTTGCAACTTGGTAGTCCTTGTCTCCCCAATCGCTCGGGTTCTCCCATTCCTCGCCCTCAAACATAGCCCTGCGGTTGCCACGCTCAATGGCCTCTTGACCGCCTCGGAGAATCCCTGCTATACCGCTTGCAATCATCCTGTTGCGGGAATCCTCACGCTCTGCACGTGCGTTGCCGATGGTAGCCATAGTGTTCGCATCAAGCATCAGTCTAGTCGGGTTGTACACTCTTGCCATATCTAATTCTCCTTTAGGACATCATAGCCATCTTCGCTTGTGCGATGTCCGAACTTTTGCCCTGCAACAAGGAAAGAAGGTCGGACATATAGTCGGATTCCTCGCCCCTTTCACGTTCCATCTCGCCACCTATCAAGCCCATCTTCTGCCGATAGCCAGCCTCTTGCAATCCCATCTTGGCTTGCATCTTGTCAATGTAGTCGCTCCACTCGTTGTATGCGCTCTGCTTCTCTTGCTGGTATTCTTGGTTGGCAAGCCTCTGCAATTCTAGGCTCTTGTCCGCTACACCTTGAGCGATGGCTCTGCTTGCACCGCTACCCCTTCCGAGACCAGCACCGCTTGCGGAATGCGAAAGGGCTTGCTCAATGTCGGCAATCATCGCATCCTTGTTCTCCGCAATGAAATCCTCACGGGTCAACGGCTTACCGCTTTCATCGGTAAACTGGAACTTGTCAAAGTCATAGATGTATGCGTTCGGGTCATACTCCGAAAGCATAGTCCTATACTCCTCCTTCATTTCGGGAGTGACGAGCC
>JAZOQL010000321.1:0-1072 GCA_045656065.1 Rikenellaceae bacterium
CATACACCAGTTTACCTATCGGGTCTCCACCGAACTTCACCTCATAGATTCGTCCAGTACCCATCTTGCCGTACCAGTCACGGCAGGTCTTGAGCCTTTCCTTCGCTTCATCCAAGGTCTTGCAGTATGCTGTTATATCCGAGTCAGTTTCGTCCACTGTGTTCTCTATGTAGTAGAACTTATTGGCGTTGGCTTCCGCCTTGCCCTGTTCTTCCTTTCTTTCCGAGAGCCACTTGCGCAGTTCCTCGTTTGCGACCTCGTTCTCGCGAAGCCCGTAGTCTTGGGCGTAACTGCCCTTCACCCATTCGGACGAATCCCATTTCGGAAGCCCCAGCGTTTCACGCACTCGGTTGCTCGCATCCGCAGCCTCTTCGCGCGTGTAGAATAACTTGCCGTAGTTGGGAAGGTTGTTAAGGCATCCCTGAATGTAACTGTACTTCAGGTTCTCTGGATAATTCACAATCGGCTCTGGCAGGAAGTCGAACGCACGCAGATAGTACACTTCACCAAACCTGTCATAAAATTTCTGTCTGTTCTTTGATGGTATCATAAGTCTTTAATTTATTAAAATTTATCGTTGGCTATTTTTCACGAGTCGGTTAATGAATTTTCTCATTTCTTCGTCCGTGACGCACCGATAGTCTTTCCACTCGTCGCAAGTTATATAATCCGTTTCACCATCAATTCTTCTGCATCTCAAAAAAGTACCCTCGGCAATTTCAACTTTGAACAAGCGTTCAAGCATACTCGGACTTGGTGGAGTGTCAATGTGTAAAAAAGCGTCGTAATCCTTGTGGACTATTGTGTCACCCTTCTTGAACGGGTGCTTCTTGTTATCGAGTTTTTCCTGCAACTCCTTGAAGTGCGCTATCTCCTGCTCCGTAGCGTACTCGTACTTGTTTATCTCGTCCTGTGTATGAGCATAGCAAGTACCATCGGAATCAAAGCAGACCCAGTATTTTCCTGCGCTGTCGTAGCCTTCCACCTTGAGCAGGTGCGGATAGCCTGTTCCGAGCGTCCTGTCAATTATGATGTCGTTGGCGTGGAACATCTTGTCTGGGACTTTGGTGTT
>JAZOQL010000322.1:0-2567 GCA_045656065.1 Rikenellaceae bacterium
AAAATGACACTTATCAAATCAATATCAGGCATCAGAGGTACAATCGGAGGTTCGACTACGGACAATCTGACACCGATAGACATTGCCAAATTTGCTTCAGCCTATGCAACGTGGCTCAGCGAGCACAGCAACAAGAGCGAAAAGTTGAGAGTTGTAATCGGTCGAGATGCCCGCATTTCAGGCGAGATGGTTTCGACCATTGTCGAGGGCACATTGTTGGGCTGCGGAATAGATGTAATCAACATCGGGTTGGCATCGACTCCGACAACCGAGATGGCAGTTACGGCTCACTCGGCAGATGGCGGCATCATCGTCACTGCCAGCCACAACCCAAAGCAGTGGAATGCCCTTAAACTGCTGAACTCTGACGGCGAATTTCTGTCTGATGCAGATGGCAAACGAATTTTAGCCATTGCCGATAGCGACTCGTACATCTTCCCCGAGGTTGACTCTCTGGGCAAGGTCATCGACCGTTCGTCATACAACCAGCAACATATCGACAAAGTCTTAGCGCTGAAACTCGTTGATGTCGAATCAATTAAAAACCGAAAGTTCAGGATTGTGGTTGATGCCGTAAACTCAGTTGGTGGAATCATCGTGCCCGAAATGCTGCGTCAGCTCGGAGCCGAAGTCATTGAGTTGAACTGCGAACCTAATGGTGAATTTGCCCATAATCCAGAGCCGATTCCGGCAAACCTGACTCAGATATCGGCTGCCGTTGTAGAACATAAGGCAGACTTGGGCATAGTCGTTGACCCAGACGTAGACCGCCTTGCGCTGATAAACGAAGATGGCTCGATGTTTGGCGAGGAGTACACATTGGTTGCAGCTGCGGATTACGTGTTGTCGCATACGGTTGGCAATACTGTCTCGAACCTGAGTTCATCGCGAGCGCTGAGAGATGTTACTCGCAGCTACGGAGCCAACTACTCAGCAGCTGCCGTAGGCGAGGTCAATGTAGTTACTAAAATGAAAGAAACCGGTGCAATCATCGGCGGTGAAGGAAATGGCGGAGTAATCTATCCTGAGTTGCATTATGGCCGAGATGCTCTTGTGGGTATAGGTTTAATACTCAGTTTGTTGTCACAAAAGGGATGCACACTGTCGCAACTTCGCAGCGGTTATCCAGAATATTTTATTTCAAAAAACAGAATTGACTTATCAGAGGGAATAGATGTTGATGCTATTTTAGAGAGTGTCAAAAAAATCTATTCGAATGAGGAGATATGCGACGTTGACGGAGTTAAAATTGATTTTTCAGATGGCTGGGTACATCTTCGAAAGTCGAATACCGAGCCGATAATCCGAATATACAGCGAGGCTGCTACCGAGTCTCGTGCTGAAGAGTTAGCTCGCGGTGTAATGGAAAATATTCGATAAAAGAAAGACTTATCCCCTTCAAAAAAAATGATAAAGCCGGACTCTTTCGAGTCCGGCTTTTGTTTGTAATCAAACCAACTATTACATTGATTGAAGACGTTCAGACATATTGTCAATTTTAGCTTTGATTTGGTTGTACTTATCCATCATTCCCTCTTTCTTTTCGCGGAAATAGAAGTAAGTGCTCTTCAAGATTTCCATTACGTCGAGACTGTTAGGATCAGCAACATAAGCCTTTTCATAGTATTTCAACGATTCGAAGTAGAGGTCGTCCATCTTCTTCATTGTTGCGTCATATTTTTCCTTTTCTCGGTAAGAGATTTGGTTGAGTTCTTCACGAACCTGTTCAGCCAAACGAGTGTAGATTACACCTGTGTTGAAGTTTGAGTTGTATTCGTCTGGTTGGAATTCGAGAACCTTCAGGAACATTTCGAGAGCTTCGTTCAACATACCTTTCTTTTCGAGCAACATCGCTTTGTAGAAGTAATAAGCAGCATTGTTCGGGTCGTTTTTGATAGCGTGGTCAATCTCAGCCAAGATTTCGTTGATGTCGCGGTCGCTGGTCATATATGAGTTAATCAACAATTCAGTCAGGTTCTTGTTGTTAGGATACATCGCAGCCCCCTTCTTCATATATTCTTCAGCTTTCTGGTCTTGCTTGAGTTCTTTCAACACAAAGTAGAGGTAATAGTAAACGTCACCATCTTTGTGATAGCCAAGCTGTTCAACTTGAGGCAGATATTTAGCTGCAGTTTCGTAATCTTTTTCGATAACTGAGATATAACCTGCGTTGTATGCAGACAAGGTGTCGATGTGGTTCAGCGGAGACATTTTTGACACTTCATAAGCCTTAGCGAATGCTTGAGCCGCACCTTTCAAATTATTTTGCGGAACGCAAATAACTTGAGCTACGTTCAGATAGTAGCTGACAATCTTACTCAAACCTTCTTTAACTCTCGGTTCCACTTTTTCTTCAAGTTGATAAGCCTTTGCATAAGCCTCAGCAGATTTGTCCAGAGCCTTTTCGTCATACATTACATCGATGCTCCAGGTAGCAATTTTTTCATCTTGCAAGAAGAGTGTGAAGTATTTGAACTTCATTGCTTCATACTCTTTGTCACCCAAAATTGCATTCCAAATTTTTTCTGGTTTGCCGACAATTGTGAAGATTTCTTGCTTGTGCTGAC
>JAZOQL010000323.1:0-4757 GCA_045656065.1 Rikenellaceae bacterium
TTTTCGCCAGAAATCAACACCTCTGTAGTAGCAGTAGCTTCCGGGAACGGATACTTACCGTGCATATCCTTTACAAAGTATTTTCTGAACGGCACCAGCAGAACGATACCCAGCAGACCACCCAACAATGATGAGATAAAAATCTGGTAGAATTGAGCTTCGAGACCCAAAATGTAGAGCGCCGGCAGAGTGAAGATTGCACCTGCGACGATAACACCCGAACTTGCACCGATAGATTGAATGATTACATTCTGACCGAGCATATTCTTTTTACCTGCGATATTGCCGACACCGACAGCGATGATTGCAATCGGAATAGCAGCTTCGAATACCTGACCGACCTTCAGACCGAGGTAAGCGGCTGCAGCCGAGAAGATGATAGCCATAATGATACCGAACGACACTGAGTAAACGGTAACCTCTTTAGGTTGACTCTTTTCGGTCATAATAGGCTCGTAGCTTTCGCCCGGAGCCAATTCGCGATAGGCGTTATCGGGCAAACGTGTACCTTGTTTGTTTTCTTCCATATTAGTTTTGTGTGTTTAGAGATTGAGCCTAACTAACACAATATAGTTGTCAGATAGGCTCAACGTGTAATTATTTATTTGATGTTTGGTTCTTCCAAACCGAGACCTTTCTTCTTGTCTACGACTTTAAGTACGAAGCCCAACAACAGCGCAGCAACACCCAGACACGCCAACATTACCAGCGGTGCAGTGTAGTTATAAGAAACGGCTGCCTGTTCCGGAGTAATTGTACCGTTCTTCAGACCTTCAACCAATTCGGGGTTAGTCTTATCCAAAACCTTACCAATCAACAACGGGAACAACCACAAACCGATATTCTGAATCCAGAAAATCAGAGCGTAAGCGCTACCGATGATTTTCGAGTCAACAAGTTTCGGAACGCTCGGCCACAGTGATGCGGGAACCAACGAGAAACTTGCACCCAATACCAAAATAGTAAGATAAGCAACGATAACACCGCCCACTGCGTTACCCTTGAACATCGGCAGAACGAATGCGAATGTCAAGTGGCACGCAATCAACAACAGCGAACCAAGCACCAACATTGAAGCAGCTTTACCTTTGTGGTCTACGAAGTTACCGAGGATAGGTGTAATACCTACAGCCAACAGCGGGAATACTGCGAATACAGTTTCAGCGCTTTGACGCATATAACCCATATAGCAGAATACGATAAGAGCAACTATTGCTGTAACCAGCATCGCAACCTTCATATTCTTGTTCTTTGTAAAGTTACTTGCAAATGCTGCCGCAGCTACAACCAACATAATGATGTATTGGATAATTGTAACTGTATTTGTAGCCCAGAACGAATTAGGATCAACAGTTGTAAATGTCAAGTTACATTGCAGCATATTTACTGCATACTTCTGGAACGGGAAGATTGCCGAGTAGTAGAGCACGCACAACAATGCTACCAACCAGAAACCGCTGCTTGACAAGATTTTGCCGAGGTCGCTGATTTTGAACGGATCATCTTTTTCTTCAGCCAGACCTGTCTGTTCGTCGAGTTTCTTATCCATAAAGAAGTAAACGATGAACATAATCAGGGCAATCATCAGCAGTACAACGCCGAATGCTACCGAGCGAGATACGTCGATTGTGCCACCGAGTTTAGCAAACACCGGCGAGAAAATCATACAAGTAGCAACACCCAAACGAGCCAATGCCATCTCTGAACCCATCGCCAGAGCCATTTCGCGACCCTTGAACCACTTAACGATACCGCGGCTGACTGTGATACCTGCCATTTCTACGCCACAACCGAAAATCATAAAGCCTACGGCTGCGAACTTAGCAGATGCCGGCATACCGCGATAGAATGGTGAGATGCCCAGTTCGTCGAAACCTGGAATGTAGTTCAGGTTGTTGTTGAACCAAGCCTCGAGGCTGCTGCCGATGAAGGCGTCAGTTACGGCATACCAATTGATTACGGCACCAACGAGCATCACAATACCCGAGAGGATTGCCGTAAAACGTACTCCCATCTTGTCGAGGATAATACCTGCGAAAATCAGGAAGAACACGAATACGTTCAGGAACGTTTCAGAACCCTGCATTGTTCCAAACGCAGTCGAGTCCCAACCTCGAGTCGACTGCATCAAGTCTTTGATTGGCGACAGAATGTCCATAAAAATGTATGAACAGAACATTGCAAACGCCAACAAAAGCAACACCAGCCATCTAACGGCTGCCGAATCACTCAGATTCGTTTTTAAGTTTTCTTTCATTTTGTTTTGTATTAATATTAGTTATTTTATTTGTTTATTTATTTCAATCCTGCTCGCAGGTATTTGTTCAGCACCTCATACGCCTCGCTGATTCCGAGTTCGCCCGCCTTACTGATGTCCAGACTGCCTTTCTTGGTGTCTTTCAGATATATCTGCACCAAGCCTCGATTGTAGTATGCCTCAGCAAAGTAGGGGTGCAACTTTATAGCCTGAGTATAATCTTCGATTGCGCCCGGCAA
This sequence comes from Rikenellaceae bacterium, assembly GCA_045656065.1. Taxonomy (GTDB): domain Bacteria; phylum Bacteroidota; class Bacteroidia; order Bacteroidales; family Rikenellaceae; genus CAJGBR01. The sequence continues at coordinate 2,497 of JAZOQL010000323.1, forward strand.
ATCTCCTGACAAACATTTCAGATTTCCTCGGTTGTAGTATATGTATGCGAAGTCGGGATAGAGTTCGGCTGCGCGATTCAGGTCGGCGATAGCTTCGTCATAGTTGTATGTTCTGGTCGAGTTGTTGCGCAGTCGGTTTACAGGGTCGGTGTCTATCACGATTTTCTGATAGCTGTTATCAATTGACGAGATGAAGTCAATCATTTCGCTTTGAACAGCGCTGCGGTTCAGATAGAGGAACGCATTGTTCGGATAGAGTTCAATAGCCTTAGTGAATGTCTCCATCGAGCTTGTGTACTGTTTCACCATTGCCTGCGAGAGCGCATATTTCAGGTAGTCGCGCCAATTTGCACTGCTCTTGTGAATTTGGTGTTCGTTTTCGGCATTGATTTTTGCCAATGCCTTTGAGTCGAAATCAGATGGTTTGTTTGAGAGTTTGATATTCGGCTCGGCCAACTCGGCAATGAATGCTTCATATCGCTGGTCTCGGTATCTGTTGTGTTCGATGACCTCGATAGAGTCGGGTTTGATATATGCAAATTTAAACTGTGGTAGCAGCGTAATATCCACTCTCTGAGCCGATGATGCAATATCTCCAGACATTTCGTTCGAGCCGAATTCCGAATCGAATGCCAACAGCTTGTTGAATCGTCTTGAGGTGTCGGCATAGCTTGTGAATGTACTGTCACTCAGACGCGAACGATATTCTGCAATCTTTTGGTTGGCGATGTCGTGGTCCTGTTTCGAACCTTTAATATCGCCCATTGCGTACTTCAGTTCAGACCTCAGCAGATAGGCGTTGGCGAAATCGGGATAGAGTTCAATCGCGCGCGTGTAGTCGTCAATTGCCTCGTAGGTATTGCCGAGCATAGTCTGCAATGCAGCTCTGTTATAGAAGACGAGTACATTTCCCGGATTGCGTCTTGCCACGCGGTCGTAATCGTCCAGTGCACGGTTGTAGTCGCCAATCTGAGCTCGGAGTATTGCGCGGTTGAAGAATGCCAGCGAGTTTGTCGAGTCGATTTTTATGGCGCTGTTCAAATCTTCGATAGCCTGTTGAGGTTGGTCTGTATTTGCGTAGACCAGCGCTCGGTTGAAGTGGGCTATGAAGTTGGCCGAATCGTTTTTGATTGCGCTGTTAAAGTCCTCCATTGCCGAATCATAGCGACCCATAACCATATACAAACCGCCTCGGCGATTATATCCGTCGGGACTGAAGTAGTTGGTTTTGATTGCCTTATTGAAATCGGTCATTGCCGCGGTGGTATCCTTTTTCAACAGATAGCAGGTTCCGCGATTGATGAAGGCCTCTGCAACGCGGTCGTTCATCTTTATGTATTGGTCAAAGTCGGCAATAGCCTCATCAAGCTGGTTGGTCAGCAACAGAGTCACCCCGCGGCTGTAGTATGGGCTTGGCTGGTCTGGGCGCAACTCGATAGCCTCTTTGAAATCTTTCAGAGCCTGGTCATAGCTGCCGAGTCGGGCGTGAGTTATGGCACGATACTCGTAAGCGAGAGTGAATACGGGGTTGAGTTTTATGGCGGAGGTGTAGTCAACTTCGGCACCAATAAGGTCATTGAGGTTGTATTTAGCTACGCCTCTGAGGAAGTATGCTTCGTGGACTTTGGGGTCGTAGCGCAGTAAAACATTGAGCATTTCGATAGCCTCACCATATTGGCCGTTGATGATAAATTTTCGACCCATATAGTAGAAATAATCCTTGTTGAATTGCGCTCTAAGTGATATAGACCCAATAATCAACGCACAACAAAGCGATAATGCCCAGATTTTTTTATTAGTCAATCTCATAACAGTCTCTTTCCTCTGCTTGAAATTTGCATTCAAAATTACTTGCGAAGATATAAATTTTTTTCCGTTGTTCAAAAATTAATTCGATATAACGATTCTCTTTTTTTCAACATCGGACAAACATTCAACTCACGATGTTGAGTCTCAGTGTCTGATGAATGTTGGGGTAGGCAGGTGTTGAAAATTGGGTTATGAACATTTAAATTAGATTGTTGATAACTGTTTGAACAATTAAATGTGTGATTGACGGCTTATTAGTTAAGTTATGAATAAATTCTTGACAATATTATTTATTAAAATGTTGATAACTTTTTGTATTGAATATTTAATATGGGTAAAAATAAATTATGAGTAAGTTTAAAAAAAAAGGTGACAGTTGGGATAAATGTCAAGAAAAATTATTATCTTTGCAGCGCAAAATGAGAGTTCGGGGTGTAGCTCAGCCCGGTTAG
>JAZOQL010000324.1:0-19091 GCA_045656065.1 Rikenellaceae bacterium
GGCAGGTTGCATACGCGTTACGCACCCGTGCGCCGGTCGCCGTCAACAGTATTGCTACCGTCACGCTGCCCCTCGACTTGCATGTGTTAGGCCTGCCGCTAGCGTTCATCCTGAGCCAGGATCAAACTCTCCATTGTAAAAAAATATTTAAATGTTTTAAGAGTATCCTGACTACTGTCCTGATTTTAAAAATTAGGAATTGATGTACTACATTTTCTTTCTTATATATTCAGTAATTAAAGAACTATCTATCCACTGTTTCAATTTTTCAACCATCATTTCTGAACGATTTTATATTGAGAACGGACTGCAAAGGTAGAAACTATTTTTTAAACCACCAAATTTTTCAGCAACTTTTTTCAAACTTTTTTTTCAGACCATCATTTCAACCTGACCAATCTTACTTTGTTGCCATTCGGTAATCAAAAGAACTTGTTTCGTTTTGCGGGTGCAAAGGTAGAAACTATTTTTTAAACCACCAAATTTTTTAGCAACTTTTTTCAAACTTTTTTTTCAGACCGTCATTTCAACCTGACTAATCCTACTAAGCTGCCATTCGGTAATTAAAGAACATTTCTGTTTTGCGGGTGCAAAGTTGCAGCTTTTTTTCTTATCCACCAAATATTTTTGCAACTTTTTTCAAACTTTTTTCAATTATCATTGACAATCAATTTGTTACAAAAGCAAAAATATTGAGCATAAAGTGACCAAATGGTGTTATTCCTGCACTTTCACCTTTACTACACACTTCTCTACATAGCCATTTCCTATCAATGGAGCGTGTGCATCGTGGGGATAAAATACCACAAACTGCCCTTCTGCGAGCGAAAATGAGGCTTTTTCCACCACATCGAAGAATAAAATATCGCGATTTTCATCGTACGGCTGCCTGATTTCACATCTACTTCGCTCGTTCCAGCCGAAATTTTCTTCACCTTTTATACAATATTGTATATCTATATAGCGGTCGTGAGCCTCAAGCGGAGCATTTTCCGGGCTTCGTAATGGGAATATTCCCGATTCGGCGTAAACATTTTCGCCATCAATCTCGAATCTTTTACCTCTGCAGAGCTCGAAATCACCCTTAAGCAGAAACTCAAATGCTGCTTTAAAGCGAGAATTACCACATAAATATTGGTGATAATTTTTCAATTCATCTATAATCATATCTTTTTTAGTATTTTTGCGCGTCGAAAAAAACACACAAATATAACTAAAAATAACAAATAAAATGAAAGCAATCTATTCCATACTATTATTAATAGTATCAAATGCCTTTATGACACTGGCCTGGTATGGCCATCTTAAATTCAGCGCGATGAAGGGCTGGAGCAACATTCCGCTATTCGGAGTCATATTAATCAGCTGGGGCATAGCTCTTTTCGAATACTGTTTCCAAGTGCCAGCCAATCGCATCGGCTTCATTGACAACGGGGGGCCATTTTCACTTGTACAACTAAAGGTAATTCAAGAGGCCATATCATTAGGTGTATTTGTGATTTTCTCATTACTCGTATTCCGCACAGAGACATTCCGCATCAACCACTTCATCGGCTTCTGTTTTCTGATTCTTGCAGTCTGGTTTATATTTAAAAAGTAGCGGTTCATAGGACAAAAACGGCTGTTCATAGGACAAATATGACTGTTCGTATAAAAAATGACATTTAAAGTCAGACGCGCTATCCTGATTTCAAAAAAAATTAATAAATTTGCGAGATTCAGAAAATGTGCGCATAATATAATAAAGGTATAATATATGAAAAAATCTACAGTAAAAGTGATAACTCTGATTGCATTGGCATTGGTTCTCGGAGTTGTTGTTTATCATTTTGTAACGCCTGCGGGTAATCCGGCCGAGCCGAAAGTCGAGCGCAAAGCACAAGGACCTCGCAGCGTAATGGTTAAGGTAACAATGCCCCGCGCCCACACAATCAATGACGGCATTCGCTCGGTCGGCACACTGTATCCTGACCGCGAAGTTGAAATCGCATCTGAAACAACGGGTAAGATTGTAAAGATTCTCTTCGAGGAGGGCAGTTTCGTAAAAGAGGGCGAGTTGCTCGTTAAGATTGACGACAGCGATTTGGTAGCCCAGCTCAAACGTGCCGAGTACAATCGTCAGATGCTTCAGGACCGACTCAAGCGCCAGCGCATTCTGTTGGAGAAAGATGCGGTCAGCCGCGAATCATTCGACCAGGTGGAGACCGATTACCGAATGCTCGAAGCCGACATCGAACTTCTGAAGATTAAGATTTCGCGCACCGAGATTCGTGCGCCGTTCGATGGTATTGTCGGATTCCGCAACGTCAATTTGGGCAGTTACATTCAACCCAACACCAAGATTGCGACCATCACCGACAACTCGAATCTCAAGATTCAGTTTGCAATTCCCGAAAAATATTACTCAAACGATTTGAAGGGACGAGAAATAAACTTCTCTACGGCACAGAGCCAGCGTGTATATTCAGGAAAGGTCTATGCAATCGACCCGAAAATCGACGAAAAGACTCGCACCGTAACGCTGCGAGCAATATACAAGAACACCGACCGCTCACTGACCGGCGGTATGTTTGCCCGTGTAGCGATGAGCATCAGTGGCGACAGCGAAATTATGATGATACCAACCGAGGCCGTAATACCTCAACAAGACAGCAAGAGTGTCTGGGTAGTTCGTTCGGGTCGTGCCCACTCGGTAACCGTAGAGACAGGGTTCCGTTCGGACAATATGGTTGAAATCACATCTGGTCTGACCCCGACAGACACAGTGATAATCACGGGTATTATGCAACTGAAAGAGGGCAGTTTGTTAACCATAGAGAAATAATTGAAATATGAGTCTTTCATCAACCTCTATCAACAGGCCGGTATTTGCGACGGTGATGAGCATATTCATCGTCATACTCGGAGCCATAAGTTACACATTTCTCGGAGTCAGAGACTACCCGAGTGTCGACTCGCCGATTATTTCGGTATCCACGTCGTTTCCGGGTGCCAATGCCGATGTAATCGACAATCAGATCACCGAGATTCTTGAATCTGCCATCAACGGCATACCCGGCATCAAGTCTATTTCGAGTACCAGCCGCGACGGCAGCAGCCGAATCACAATCGAATTCAATCTTGATGTCGACCTTGAGACCGCAGCCAATGACGTAAGAAATAAGGTATCGGGCGTACAACGCCGACTGCCGGCAGACGTAGACCCGCCGTCGGTCAGCAAGGCCGATGCCGATGCCCAACCTATATTTACTATTACCGTGGAGAGCGATGCACGTTCGCTCATTGACCTTAGCGAATTTGCCGAGGTGAATGTCAAAGAGCGACTGCAGACAATTACGGGAGTAAGTTCGGTTGACATTTGGGGATCGAGACGTTTTTCGATTCGAATGAAGATGGACCCGCAGTTGCTGGCTGCATACGGCATCACGCCACTTGACGTTCGCAATGCCATCTCTCGAGAGAACGTCGAATTGCCTGCCGGCCGAATCGAGGGAGCCAATACCGAACTTTCAATCCGCACACTTGGCCGTCTGCGCACAGTCGAGGATTTCAACAATCTGATTATCATAAATGACAACGACCGCGTGGTGAGATTCCGCGACATTGGTGAAGCAGTAGTAGATGCCGAGAACACACGTTCGGCATTCCGCCGCAATGGCAAGCCGATGGTTTCGGCCGTTATCATTCCCCAGCCGGGAGCCAACTACATTGACATTGCCGACCAGGCCTACAAAGTTCTCGAGCAGCTGAAGAAGGACCTTCCGGAAGATGTCAAGCTGAATGTAAGTATGGATAAGACCAAGTACATTCGCGAGTCAATCACCGAGGTAGCCGACTCAATCATTATCGCCTTCATATTGGTGGTATTGATTATCTTCCTCTTCCTGCGTTCGTGGCGCACCACGCTTATTCCGGTACTTGCCATTCCGATTTCGTTGATTGGTACATTCTTTATAATGTATGTACTCAATTTCTCAATCAACATTCTGACACTTCTGGCAATTGTTCTGGCAATCGGGCTTGTTGTTGACGACGCGATTGTGATGATGGAGAATATCTTTGCCAAGATTGAACAAGGAATGAGTCCGAAAGAGGCCGCTCTGAGTGGTTCTAAGGAGATTTTCTTTGCGGTAATCGCGACAACCGTAGCCCTTGTGGCAGTATTCTTCCCGATTGTCTTCCTTCAGGGGGTAACGGGACGTCTGTTCCGCGAGTTCTCGATGGTTATTGCCGGAGCCGTAATCATATCAACCTTTGTAGCGTTGTCATTCACACCAATGATTTCAATGAAGATTCTGACTGTGAATGCAACAAACAACAGATTCTATCGTGCCTCTGAGCGATTCTTCGAGAAGCTGACCGCAGGTTATGGCCGCAGCCTCAACCGCTTTATGCGACACAGATGGCTTGCATTCCCGATTATTGCAATCTTCCTTGCAGCTATTGGCTGGTTGTGGACAGCCATTCCGTCAGAGATGTCACCGCTGGAAGACCGTTCAAGCATCAATGTTTCGTCGACGGCATCTGAGGGCACATCGTTCGACTATATGAATCGCTACGCAGCGAAGGTCGGAGCCGTTATCGACTCGCTTGTTCCCGAACAAATCTGCCACCTCGATATGATTGGTATGGGTAACACCAACCGAGCAAATTTCAATATCATTCTGAAGGATATTCAGGACCGCAAGGCGACACAACAACAGATTGCCAACCGTCTGACTCCACACATATCCAAGCTAACCGAGGCTCGCAGTTTCGTATCTCAACAGCAAACCTTCGGCAATAGCCGAGGAGGGCTGCCTGTACAATATGTAATTCAGGGACAAGAGTTCGAAGACCTGCGCGAGATTATCCCACGCTTTATGGAGGAGGTGCAACAGAGTCCGGTATTCTACGCATCAGATGTCAACCTGAAGTTCACCAAACCCGAACTGACTGTATCAATCGACCGCGACAAGGCGTCGATGTTGGGAGTCTCTGTCCAGAACATCGGCCAGACTCTGCAACTGACAATGAGCGAACAGCGCATCGGCTACTTCGTAGCAAACGGCAAACAATACCAGATTATGAGTCAGATTGACCGTCCGCAACGCAACAAGCCATCGGATTTGACCAATATCTATGTTCGTAACGACTATGGCGACCTGATTCAGTTGGACAACCTGGTCAGAACTGAAGAGAGCAGTATGCCGCCACAACTCTACCGTTATAATCGATTCCTGTCGGCAACGGTATCTGCGGGCGTAGTTCAGGGCAAGACCATAGGCGACGGTATTGCCGAGATGGACCGCATAGCGAAGAAGGTTCTCGACGAGCGTTTCCAGACTACACTGACCGGTAACTCAAAGGATTTCGTGGATAGTTCATCGAATATGTTGTTTGCATTTGGTTTTGCGCTGATACTGATATACCTTGTGCTGGCAGCTCAGTTTGAAAGTTTCCGCGACCCGATGATTATTATGTTTACCGTACCGCTGACCCTTGCCGGAGCCTTGATTGCACTTAAGGCATTTGGCCAGACGCTGAATATCTTTAGCGAAATCGGCATCATTATGCTGGTAGGTCTTGTAGCCAAGAACGGTATCCTGATTGTTGAGTTTGCAAACCAACGCCGTCAGCAGGGAATGTCGATTCTCGAAGCGGTGCAAAATGCGTCAGAGGGTCGTCTTCGTCCGATTTTGATGACAAGTTTGTCTACGATATTCGGTATTCTTCCGATGGCATTCGCTACGGGTTCTGGAGCCGAAAGCCGAATCTCAATGGGTATCGCCGTTGTCGGAGGTATGACCTTTGCGACAATACTCACACTGTACGTTATTCCTGCGATTTATTCGTATATGACTTCAAAAAAAATAACTATAATCGAGACCAAAAATGAAGATTAAACATATCACATATACATTGGCAGCGCTTGTGGTAGCGGGTACTCTTACGGCACAACCGCGCAAACTCACGCTCGACAGGTGCCTGGAGCTTGCCTTAGAGAATAACTACTCGATAAAAATTGCTGACATTGACCGCCAGCAGGCTGAGAATAATGTTTCGCCCTCGCCATTTTTGCCCAAGGTCACGCTCAACGCATCGCAAAGTCAGACTTCGACCAAGACTCGCGTAACCTACACTGCAGACAACAGTCGAGGCGAGAGCGACAATACGGTGGACAATCTCAGTGTCGGAGCATCGGCAAATTGGACTCTGTTCGATGGCGGAGCGATGTTTGCCAATCGCAAACGCACCCAGCAGTTGCTCGAGCAGAACGAGTTGAATCTGCGCAATGCTATTGAGAGGCTGATTGTCGAAGTATCGACACAATACTACGCCATCGTCATACAGCAGAGTCGAGTCAAAGCCGCGCGTCAGTATCTGAATATTTCGATGATGCGTTACAATCAGGCATTGGAGAAGTATCGCCTTCAGACCATTTCGGGTTTGGAGATGAAGCAAGCAAAGATTGACCTCAATGCCGACAGTTCGCAGTTGATTACCGAGCAGGAGACACTGCGCAACAGTTACATTTCGTTGTATGAGATGATTAACATTTCGGCAGACTCGGCCTATATGGTTCAGGGCAGTGTGACTCCGGGCGAGACTCTCGAGTTGCCAGAGTTGCGCAACTCGGCAATGGAGAATAATGTTTCGATAATCTCGGCAAGAACTGGCAAACGCATTTCTGAGAACGATTTGGATTTGGCTCGAGCGCTGAGATTCCCGACGCTCAATTTTGGCGCAGGCTACACCTATAACTACTCGGACAATCCGATTTCCACCACGAAATACAACCGAGCACGAGGTCTGAATTGGGGTTTCTCGATGAATTATCCGTTGTTCAACGGCACGGATAATCGCCGCAAGATTCGCAATGCCAAGTTACAGGTCGAAGCCGAAGAGCTCACAGTCAAACAGGTCGAGCTCAGCGTAATCAGCGACATTACGGCTACATATAACACCTATCGCAGCAATCTTCAGATGATTAATTTCGAGCAGGAGAATTCAGATGCAGCGAAGTTGAATCTCGAAACAGCCATCGTGAAATATCGACTTGGGTCGATTTCGGGCATTGAATTCCGAGAAATTCAGCGCAGCTACCTCAACGCAGAGATTCGCCGACTTGCAGCACTCTACCAGGCTAAGGTTTCAGAGATTACGCTGCTCTACTTGTCGGGCAGATTGTTGGATTAGATACCCAGGGGAGATATCGCAACGAGTACAAATAGGTCCATACGGCAAAAAAATTTTATTAATAGAAACACCGTATCTAATTTTTTCGTACCTTCGCGCGACAAAAAAGTGAGCGACTTGGGGTTATGAATAACATTTGGGAGACATACTGCACAGCAAAAAACTGCACATTGAAAGCAGTGTCTCGCATTACCTTCCCCTCTTTTCAACACTCTGATTACCAATCAATTGATTTAATAATATTTAACGTTACTGCTTTTCGTAAGCGGTAACGTCTTTTTTTTGAGAATCTACAATTTCAAACAATTTAAATAACTAAAACCATGAAGATTTTTAAACTTTTTGCAGTTGCCCTCGTGGCAATGATTGGACTGAACAGCTGTTCAGATGATTGCGACCACGTCGCAGACGATCACTCATCAGACATCGCAGGTACTTGGACCTGCTTTAAAGAGGACTTTGCACAAGCATTGGTAATCAAGGCTGATGGGTCATTTGTTTCTACCGGTATAATTGATGGCAATTACTGGGAAGATGTAGCAGGTAATATTGTTATGGAGAATGGCAGTGTCACTTTGGCTTTTGAGAATGGAACAACCATTAAGGGTCACATTGACATTATCCCCGGAAAAGCATTCTCTATCCACAATGAAGAGGGTGGTCGTTTTACTTTCAACTACTGTGCTAACGACCTCGCAGATGAAATCGTTGGTGTATGGGTTTGCAATACAAACAATGTTGAAGGTTCAGAAAACCAAGTTATTCACAATTTCAAAGCAGATGGCACCAGCACATTGGCAGGTAGCTATAAACCTGAAGAGTATGAGTATGAATTTGATGATGTATCAACATATAAAGTCATTGGCGACTTAATGTTCCAAATCGTAACTGATGGTGAAAAATCATACATTGTTAATAAATTGACATATTCACCAAATGGAACAGCATTGGGCGACCTGATGATAGCTCAAAACGATCTCTTGGGCAAGACAATCACTTGGCTTCGCGTAAAAGAGAGTCTCGACCTTTCAAACAAATCATACGACTACAGCGACATCATTATAACCGACGTTACAGGTAAAGATGTTGAATTTGAATTTGCTGGCAATACTTTGAACTTCTCGACTCTGAACGGCAAAGTAATGGATAAGATGATGAAGAACATCTTGTTTGGAGTGTCGTTCATTTCATCAGAAAAGATGGCCTACAACTGCTACTACAATGACAAGAAAGTTTCTATCGAAGCTCCTATCGTAGTTGAGGGCAACAAGATTACAATAAAGATGAGCGAAAAGAATCCTGCTTACCAAGACATTATTGCGTGGGCATTCCAAGATAAGGATAACAGTCAGTTGCATATGTATATGCAGACTGCATCATTTGAGAAATTCCTTGCAAACATCGCTATTGCAATGATGGCAAAGGACGGCGAGTTGGAATTGACCGAAGAGTCTATCGCACAAATCCACAACTATATTAAAGATGCTATCATCACTATCAATACAAGTTTGGTTTTTAGCACTGCTACAAAATCTGCAGCAATGTAACAGACTTCTGACGAATGTAAAAAAGGTGCGTGGTTTGTCACGCACCTTTTTCATTTATATTAGGACAGTGTGATTATTTTTCCAGCAGGTCAGGTCTCAGCAATCGAGTTCTCTCGAATGATTGTTTCTCTTGCCAACGCTCGATTTCAGCGAAATTACCAGATGTCAGCACATCAGGCACCCTCCAACCGTTGAACTCGGCAGGTCTTGTGTAGACGGGCGGAGCCAACAAATTATCCTGAAAACAATCGGTCAGAGCCGACGCCTCATCACCGATTGCTCCGGGCAGCAGCCTCACAATGCTATCAGCCATAACTGCCGCAGCCAGCTCGCCACCTGTCATCACGAAATCGCCTATGGAAATCTCTTTGGTAATCAGGTGTTCGCGCACTCGGTAATCAACTCCCTTGTAGTGACCGCAAAGTATGATTATATTTTCGAGTGTCGAGAGACGGTTAGCTTCGTGTTGGTCAAATCGTGCACCATCGGGCGAGGTGTATATAATCTCATCGTAATGTCTTTGCGAACAAAGTTCCGTAATGCAACGATATATAGGCTCGACCTTCATCACCATACCAGCCTCGCCGCCAAACGGGTAATCGTCCGTCGTGCGGTGTTTATCTACGGTCCAATCGCGAATGTTGTGGATATGTATTTCGACCAGCCCCTTCTGCTGAGCACGCTTGAGAATCGACTCATTAAGCGGACTCTGCAACAATTCGGGCACTACGGTCAGAATATCTATTCTCATACTCTAATATTTTATTTCACCACGCACTACCTCGGTGATGAACGGATTATACAGAGCCTCGTGTCCGATAGTCGATGCGGGACCGTGTCCGGGCAGCACCTGCACATCGTCACCCAGCGGCAGAATCTTTTTCAAAATCGAGTTCATCAGTTGCGAGTAATCGCCACCGGGCAGGTCGCTGCGACCGATGCTTTCGCGGAAGAGCGTATCACCGGGCAGAATCACCTTCTCCTCTGGCAACCAGAATGTCACCTGACCTTGTGAGTGTCCCGGCGTAGGAATCACCTCCACACGATTTTCTCCTAAGAGGATTTCGGTCACTTGGTTCAGGTCGATTTCAACTGTCGGAGCGCTATCCAGCCCGAAGCCAAACATTGCAGCATATTGCGGAGCCATATCTATGATTTGTTTATCCAACAGGCTTGCTGCAAATGGCACCGAGAAATGAGATTTCAGAGCATCTACGCCTGCGATATGGTCAACGTGTCCGTGCGTAGCCACGACCATCTTCAACTTGAGATTATTCTTCTCAATAAACTGAATCAATCGACCATCTTCGCCTGAATTGACACAACCTGGGTCAACCACAACACACTCACCATCAGGCTCGTATATGACATATGTATTTTCTTGGAGCGGATTTACCGTAAAAACTGCAATTTTCAACATAAAATATTGTCTTAAAATTTCACACAAAAATACGAATTACTATCTTTGTAGCAAAATATTTTAAATCAAAGTGGCAAGAAAACGAGGAAATCTCCCCTTAGTTGAGGGGTTTGAAATAACCGGCGTAGCAGCCGAAGGTAAATCTTTAGGTAAATGGAATGATATGGTTGTATTCGTCGACGGCGGAGTTCCGGGCGACGTAGTCGACCTGCAAATAATCAAGAAGCGCAAACGACACGCCGAAGGGTTAATCGTGAATATGGTTAAGCCGTCGGAGATGAGAGTCGAGCCGTTCTGTCGCCATTTCGGTGTATGTGGCGGCTGCAAATGGCAGAGCATCCCCTACTCTAAGCAGCTCGAATATAAACAGCAACAGGTTGAAGACCAGCTGGTAAGAATCGGGCACTTGGATATTCCCGAGATTACACCCATACTTGGTTCGCAGCTGACCGAGCGCTATCGCAACAAACTCGAATTCACATTTTCGCCTAAGCGCTGGCTCGAGAAGAAGGATATGGACAATCCCGAAATTACGGATATGAATGCGTTGGGATTCCACATTCCGGGCAGATTCGACAAGATTCTGGACATCGAGGAGTGTTGTCTTCAGGCTGAGCCTTCGAATGCTATTCGTCTTGCAATCAAGAAATTTGCATTGGAAAATGAATATCCATTCTATGACATTCGCACTCACGAGGGCTATCTGCGCAACATCATAATCCGCACCTCGACTACGGGAGAGATTATGCTTATCGTAATCTTTGCCCTCCGTGATGAAGAAAGACAGTCTCGTCTGTTGCAATTCGTAGCCGACACGTTCCCCGAAATCACCTCACTGATGTATGTCATTAACGACAAGTTAAACGATTCGGTAGGCGATTTGGACGTTGAACTGTTCAGTGGTCGCGACCACATCTTCGAAGAGATGGACGGATTGCGATTCAAAATCGGAGGCAAATCATTCTTCCAGACCAACTCGCTTCAGGCACGCACGCTGTATAACGTAGTGCGCGACTTCGCAGAACTTAAACCCGAAGATGTAGTCTATGACCTCTACACAGGTACAGGTACGATTGCGCTGTACGTTGCACGCAGCTGCGCCCGAGTTGTTGGTGTAGAGTATGTAGAAGAGGCCATTGCCGATGCTCGCATCAATGCCGAGGTGAACAATATCAATAATTCGACCTTCTACGCAGGCGATATGAAAGATGTTCTGAATCAGGATTTTATCCAGAGGAACGGTACTCCGGACGTAATCATACTCGACCCGCCACGTGCCGGAATCCACCCCGACGTAGCACAAACAATACTTAATGCAGCACCTCGTCGCATAGTTTATGTTAGTTGCAATCCTGCGACACAGGCTCGGGATTTGGCGCTGCTGAACGAAAAGTATCGCATCACACGAGTACAGCCTGTTGATATGTTCCCACATACTCAGCACGTTGAAAATGTAGTCAGACTTGAAAAAATAGAATAAACGATGAGATATTACATCATTGCAGGCGAGGCGTCGGGAGATTTGCACGGCTCGAATCTGATGAAGGGAATCCTGAATCACGACCCAGAGGCAGAGTTTCGTTTCTGGGGCGGCGATAAAATGGCCGAAGTCGGAGGAAAAGATTCATTGGCAATGCACTATAAGCAGGCATCAATTATGGGTTTTGTGGAGGTTCTGATGAATCTCCGCACAATCAAGCGTCATATTGATTACTGCAAGAGTGATATTTTAGCCTTCAAGCCAGATGTAATAATACATATTGACTATCCCGGATTTAATTTGGCGATAGCGAAATTTGCGAAACGCCACGGTTTCAAGACATTCTACTACATAGCGCCGAAGGTCTGGGCGTGGAAGGAGTCGCGAGTGAAACTGCTGCGCCGCTGGGTAGATAAGTTATTCATTATCTTTCCGTTCGAGATTGAATATTTCCGCAAACACGGCATCGAGGGTTTCTATGCGGGCAATCCGCTGATGGACTCGATTGCACAGCGCCGAGGAGCGATTCCCGAACGAGGCGAATTTTTCGCAAAAAACGGACTCGAGAACAGACCTACAATAGCATTGCTCTCTGGCAGCAGAAGTTCAGAAATAAAGTACAATCTGCCCGTGATGGTCTCGGCATCAAGACTTTTGCCCGAATGGCAATTTGTTGTGGCAGGTGTATCGTGGCTCGATAAATCGCTTTATGACAAGTACCTGAACGGCAGCAATGTAAAGATAATTACAGACCAGACCTACGAACTGCTGAACCACTCGGAGGGAGCGCTGGTCACCTCGGGAACGGCTACACTTGAGACGGCACTTCTGGGCATTCCGCAGGTTGTTTGTTACCGATTCTCGGCCATATCGAGCGCCATTGCACGCCTGCTGGTCAAGATTAAGTGGGTATCACTGGTCAATCTTGTGATGCAGCGCACGGTTGTAACCGAACTGCTACTTCACAATTTCACAGCCGAACGTGCAGCCTCGGAGTTGAAATCCGTAATTCCGGGTGGCGAAAAACATTCAAAATTGTGCGAAGATTACACACAACTTCAAGAGGCAATCGGCGGAGATGGCGCATCAGACAGATTTGCTGCGGAAATGGTTAGAATATTAAAATCAAAATAGAGAGATGAAGATTATCTGCATAGGGCAAAATTATCGCAAACACTGCGAAGAGCTCAACCACAAAATACCCACCGAGCCTGTATTTTTTCTGAAGCCCGACACGGCTCTGCACCGCAATAACGACCCGTTCTATCTGCCGGATTTCAGTGATAATCTGCACTATGAGCTCGAACTTGTTGTGCGCATCAACCGCGTGGGCAAGTGCATCGAGGAGCGTTTTGCACATCGTTACTACAACGAGGTGGGCTTAGGCGTAGACTTTACGGCGCGCGACCTTCAGCACAAACAATCCGAAGCGGGGCTGCCGTGGGAAGTAGCCAAAGCCTTTGACCATAGTGCTGCAATATCGCCAGAATTTTTCCCGATTGAAACTATCGACGACATTCAGAACTTGAATTTCCGCTGCGACCTGAATGGTCAGCCCGTTCAGTATGGAGCAACGTCGGATATGATATTCTCAATAGACCGCCTGATTTCGTATGTATCTCAATTTGTCACATTGAAGATTGGCGACCTGCTGTTTACGGGCACGCCTGCGGGAGTCGGAGCGCTGAAAATAGGCGACCGTTTAGAGGGATTCCTCGAAGATAAAAGACTGATTGATATTGAAATTCGATAAATATGATGGCTGTCCGACACTGATTGATGTCGGACAGTTTTTTTCATCTACCTTTTAAATGCTATTTACGTGTAAACAGAAGAAATCGTTTTGCAAAGAAGTTCCAAAGCGTAACCAAGACCGTAGTAATAACTTTGGAATAGAGGTAGTATATACCGCAACTCTCGGTAAATAGCCACATCAGCAGTGTTGTCAGTCCGAGTCCTATCAAATTAATCAGCGCAAATATCAGAAACTCGGTTGTGCGATTGGCAACAGACCTGTAATCGAACACCCATCGGATACTGAACAGATATGTCACAACGACTCCTGCCGAGAAACTCACAGCCTGAGACAACAACAGCGACATCTGCGCGTGGTGGTGCAGCAGCCACAACAGACAAAAATCCACACAAAAGGCTACGCCACCCGCCACTACATAGCGCACCAACTGTTGAGCGTAGTTGCGATACAGATTACTCAGCCGACTCAGCATTGTCTTTCACAATTTTAGCGGCCTCGTCCCTGTTAAACATAAAGATGTAGGTGTCGGGTTGTTTGTAGTGTGCAATCGGTTTAAAAACTGACGGATATGCCTTAATTGCAGGATAGAGATAAAGCCCCGTCGACGAGTAACCCAACATATCAAAGACGACCAAATCACAACGTTTGTTCAGCAAATCGCCAATCAACTCAAGCGGATTCTGCGTGAACTTATAGTAAATGGTTATGGTATTTGGCGCGTAGTAATTGAACATTTCGGGTTTGCGACAAGCCACAACCGTACCTTTAGGCATCTGCTTGTTTATATCCTGAGCCGCAGTGAAGTAGTTGCGATAGCCCGAAGGAACAGGGCTGTTCGACAAGTTGTGCTGAGCCTGCAATGAACCGAAACAGGGCAAAACAAGCAGCAGATAGAGCAGTTGCAACTTCTTTACTTTAATTTTCAACAGTTCGGTCAAAATGGCAGTAACGCCTGTCCAGAAACAAATGTAGATAATCGGAGCCAGCGGAGCTACATAACGATTGCCATTGCCTCCGTGCCACAACATAAACAGACCTATATTTGCAGCCAGATATGCCAGCAGAGTCCAGCGCAGTGAGCCTGACTTCCACGCTCCGTAGCACACAATAGCCAGGACTATCAGCCCGCCCAAAATAATCATTCCGCTGACGGGTGTATCATAATCGACCTTCAACCAGGGGAACAACAAATCGGGGAATGCTCGCAGAACAGTCTCGTCAAAATTTTTGAGCATTTTTTCCACCAGGTCGCCAAATGTCTGTACTGTACCCGCTTCGGGACGCCACGGATTAATCTTCATAATCATTCCGAAGTATCTCGACTCGAGTCCCATAGCCGAATTGCGAATCATCCACGGCAACATCAGCGCTACGACCGACACCACAGAGGCGATAGCCTGACGCCACTCCTTTCGGAATGCGTAGAATACAACAACTGCAAAAATCGGCGCCAGCGCCATTGTGCGGACGTGGTAGGCTGCTACGGCCGACACCACTGCCAGCCAGAACCATATCAACTTGTAGAATTGTTTATCAGTGTTTTGGCTCTGCTTATAGAGCGAGAATATTGATACTGCGCTCAGAAACAGGAACAACATTTCGGACATTACGATGTATGAGAACTGCAACATCGGGGTGCAGAAGCAACACAACACAAGTGCTGAAAACGTAGCCGCAGTGTCACCCGTCGTGCGCCTCATTGCACTGAACAGCAACAACATCGAGCCAAACAACAACAGTCCGTTGACTATCTTAAAGAATATCAGCGAGTCGATGCCCAAAAACATAAACACCGACAACAATGCGGGATAGCCCGGAGGATAGGTCGAAGTTGGTTTTACGCCGTCGGGGTTTATTGTGGAATAACCCAATCCGTCGTTGATGTTGCGAGCCAAACTTATATATGTAGCATTATCTCCGTTCAGGTCGAGTTTCACATCAAAACACCAACTGTAAACGAAGAGAAAGACTGCCGCTAAAATTATCTGGTAGCTGAATCGTTTTAACATTGTCCGAATATTTTTGATTTACAAAGATGCCACTTGCAGAGTCGGTACATAATCGAAGTGCCTATGACGCCGAATGCGTAGATGGTGCTGCGGCGCAGGTTGATTGACGACGCCTCTTCGAAGTATTTCGTAGGACAGGTGATTTCGCCTATTTCGAATCCTGCCCAGAATATCTGTGCCAGCATCTGGTTGTCGAATACGAAGTCGTCAGAGTTTGAGTTGTAGTCCACAGCGCGCAGAACTTCGGCCGAGAATGCGCGGAATCCCGTATGGTATTCGCTCAGTTTCTGGTTCATCAGTATATTCTGCATCAGGGTCAGTCCGCGGTTAGCTATGTATTTTATCATTGGCATTCCGCCCTTGAGCGCTCCCTTGCCCAAAATTCTCGAACCCAAAACTACGGGATACAGACCATTGGCAATCACATAGCACATCGAGTGAATGAGCTTTGGAGTGTATTGGTAATCAGGGTGTAGCATAACTACGATGTCGGCACCCAGTTCGAGTGCGCGATTGTAGCAGCTCTTCTGATTGCCGCCATATCCACAGTTTTTCGAGTGTACCTGAATTTCGCGAATCCCCAGCTCTTCAGCCTTTTTTACAGTTTCGTCGCGACTGCAGTCGTCGGTCAGAATCACCTCGTCCACAATATCGAACGGAATTTCGCGATAGGTTTTTTCCAGAGTCTCTGCCGCATTGTACGCGGGCATTACTACGATTATTTTTTTGCCGTTAATCATTTTTAACTTTGCGTTTGTCAGTTAAATATTCCACCATACGAAGGATTGCGCGGCTACAAGCAGGACAGAAATCCTTGTTGTTGCGCATCATACAGTTTATCATCGGACGATAGATGCCCTTAGCTACATAACCGCCGCCTTCGTAGACGCCAAGTTTTGTAACATTTTCCTTAGTGGCAGGTGTTGGTATTTCGGTGCCTTTGGGCAGCATATCTTTCCATTTCGAATCGAAATCGACCATAGTGGTGATATTTGGTTCCCACGGTTCGACCTTCAGGTTGTAGAATTCGTTGTAGGCTACGGCCGAGGTGTAGTATTCATCGGCAAGTCCGAAAAGCGAGTGACCCAATTCGTGAGTGAAAACCTTCATTGTCATCGGGTTGTGAGCTGTACCTATTGCGTAGAAATTGTACATTCCGCCACCACCATATATCTCCGAATTAACCAGAATAAACACTCCGTCACAAGGCACATTCCAGACTGCATCTCTGATTGCGCGCATATTTGCCGTAGTCACATAGCGGTCAATGCCAAATGTATAAAAGCCCGAATCGAATGCGGTATTCTTAAAAACGCCCTTGCCAGAGACATCTGTACCCGAATCTTTCGATGGCACCTCTACAGCCCAGATGTTGAAATCTTTTTTGCATTTGTCAAACGGCGCTGTGGTGAACAGAGCTTCGGCAAATTTCTTTGCATCTTCTCTGAATTGTTCCATCTCCTCAGCAGTGTAGCCTTCAGGCAGGAAGACCAAGTCGATTTTGGATTCCACGCTGCCATTGTTTACGACTTTCATTACGGGATATTCGTTCATCGGACTGCGGTCGATGAATATCGATTTGGGAGCAACCTCCTGTTTGAGCATCGAATAGAATTTACCATCTTTTCGGTTACGCTCGAAAAGTTCGACCATTACGGTATCCTTAGGCATCGGAACACAAACAGAATTGGTCCACGACTGAGTTTCGACTTTCGCCTGGTCGGTAGTTCTCCACTCTTCAAAGAGCGTATTAAAACCTCTGCTATATATTAATTTGCCGCTCTCTTTATCAAAAACCTTCACACAGTAGCCGCCATACATAAACGGGTCAATCAGATTTTTGCGAGGTCCAGCCCAAATTGGTTCTTCTCTAAGGCGCTCAATCGCAGCGCTTTGTGTTTTATCATTTCCCACGAGTGAGAAATCTATTCTCAGAGTTTTAGGCTCGAAATGTTTATCGAACGTAGTTTGTGCGAAAGTTGTTACTGCGAACAGAACTGCCAAAAGTGTAGTTGTAAATTTAGCCATTGTAGTAAAATTTTTGTTGCAAATTTAAGACTATTTAGTCACAATGCAGAATATTTAGCAAAAAAAAGAGACACCATCTTTCGACAGTGTCTCAAAAAATTATACTATGAACGTTTTAAAAGTTGAACTACCAGGACTCGAACCTAGACTAACAGAACCAAAATCTGCTGTGCTGCCATTACACCATAGTTCAAACTGATCTCGGGGTAAATCCCCCTACTTTTCGAGCGCAAAGGTATATATTTTTATCATACCTGCAAAATATTTTTTCACATTTTTTCACATTTTTTTCGCTTGATATGCATAATACAATCATTAGCAATTACTTGCAAAATGAAAATTTTTTTTGAAAGAGGGAGGGTAATGAAAAAAAGAATTTGAAAATAGTGATAAAAAAAGTACCTTTGCGACCAAATAAACCCAACTAAATATGGAGATAAAATCGGCACAGTTTAAGTGCAGCAGTCAGTTTGTCGACCAATGTCCCTCGGACGGTCGAATGGAATTTGCATTTATCGGACGGTCAAATGTCGGTAAATCGTCGCTCATAAATATGCTGACTAATCAAAAGGGGTTAGCTAAGGTATCGGCTACGCCGGGAAAGACTCAGCTGATTAACCACTTTCTGATTAATGACCAGTGGTATATGGTCGATCTGCCCGGATATGGCTATGCGCGAGTGTCGAAAGACCAGCGCAAGGGTTTTTCGACTATGATTACAAAGTATATCCTTGAACGTGAACAGATGACTTTCCTCTTTCTGTTGGTCGATTCGCGCCACGAGCCACAGAAAATCGACCTCGAATTCATACAATTCTTAGGCGAGAACTCAGTGCCGTTCGGGATAGTATTCACCAAATGCGACAAATTATCTCAAAATAAGGTCGAGTCGGGAGTGGCTCTTTATCGCCGAGTGCTGAAAAAAACGTGGGACGAACTGCCCATAATGTTCCTCACCTCATCAGAGAAAAAGATGGGAAAGGAGGCTCTGCTTGAATTTGTTGAGTCGTGTCTGGAAGAACCAAATCAATAAATTTGTTAATAATTTTGTGGATTTTTGATACATTTTAAGCGGAAAATAATATCTTTGTGCCATAAATAGCAACCATTTTTATTGGATTAGGTTATACTCTGTGCAGATGAAAAAAAAACTTTGTCGAGTGAAAGACAGTAAAATTCTCGGTGTATGCGGTGGCATTGCCGACTATTTGGATCTGGATAGAACAGTGGTGAGACTGATAGTCGTGCTGTTGATGGTTTTCTACGGTACAGGATTGTTGGCCTATCTGATTGCTGCACTGGTAATGCCTAAAGAGGAGTAACTCAAAAAAAATATTTAACGTAACTAAAAACAAACTAAATATATGGGACTGCATAAGATTAAATTTTTTGCCGGACGAGGTTCAAGATATCTGGCTGAAAAAATCGTTAAGTGCTATGGCACAACATTAGGTAACTCGGACGTTCTGGAATTCAGCGATGGTGAATTTCAACCGGCATATAACGAAAGTATTCGTGGCTGTACGGTTTTCGTAATCCAATCAACATTCCCTCCGACCGATAACCTGATGGAATTGTTGATGATGATTGATGCAGCACACCGCGCTTCAGCACACCGCGTAGTAGCCGTTATACCCTATTTCGGCTGGGCACGTCAGGACAGAAAAGACCG
>JAZOQL010000325.1:0-1381 GCA_045656065.1 Rikenellaceae bacterium
GAAGAGCCTGAAGAGCCCGAAGAGCCTGACGTACCCGATGTTCCTGTTATAAAACTCGCAACACCTATCATCTACATCGAGGTAATAGAGGACGAGACGGAAGAACCCGTTGCTCCCGAAGAACCTGACGTTCCCGAAGAACCCGAATTACCCACTTTCACAAAACTTGCAACGCCGATCATTTATATGGATGTTGCATAAAGAAATAAAAAAGGAGATTTATTAAATTATGGCAAAATTCATTAAAGGCGATCCGATTCCGAATGCAAGAGGTTATGGGTTGTACAAAGCCACTAACGTATCTGAAATTACAAAAAAGAATTTTGAGCATTCGGGCATTATCACATTCAACGGTACTGTTGATGATTCCACTATGAATGGTACTGGAAAAGCCCACACAGATATTATTCCAATCAGCAGGCTTGCGGATGGTCAAGAAGGACATTGTGTTCAAGATTTTGATGTCTACTACGAATATCCCAAAGTGCTGTTCTTCTCGGGTGATACCCTCGACACGTTCATAAATGGCGTTACACGAGCGGAGTTCGGTGACAAAGATGTACTAACCGTAGCCGAAATCGTTGCTCTTGCACCGAGCAACGCAACGCACGTAGCGTTCAACTCCGACTATGAGGAAGAAGCAACGATTGAGGACTTTGTATATGTCTACAGCCAAAACAAATTCTCGATCAATGAGATTGCTACTAAACCTGTCGGAAAAGATGAGACAGCAAATGAAGGGTATTTGAATAACGATGGAACGATGTATTTAAGCCCTTCCGAAAACCTTCACGTTACTCCTATTATTGATATCGAAGACCTTGCGGATGGCGTTATGTTTACTGACTACCCTGATTATAAGGGGTGCGCGCAATTAACCAAAAAGGATGACTATTATATTGCCGCAGCCTTCTATTCGGAACGTTCGTTTGAACACGTGGCTTGGGTTTCGAAATTTAGCGAATTGAGTCCGAACGATAGTGGTATAATTAAACTTGAAACCGTACAAGCCATTGCCGACGCTCACGGTGCAAAGTACGTAGCTTTCTGTGGTAAATCAACAGTTTGGACATACCGTACCGCAGAAATCCGCTTCGACTTGGATATGTATAAAGACTACCTACCCGCAGGAGAAGTCCACTTGCTCGTTGTGCAAGCCATTGGCGAAGGTGGCGTTGACCTTGACGGTGACGGCACAATCTACGCAAATAGCGACCAAGGTGGAGATGTGTATGGGAATCCGTTGGTGTATACGGTTGAGCACAAAGCCCTATTTAACTTTGATTTCGCCACAAACACTATCGATGATTATGCATTGGAAGATATTTTCACCGTTCCGAGCGGTACTGACACTTCTACCATTGAGTATGATGCAACTTAT
>JAZOQL010000326.1:0-1094 GCA_045656065.1 Rikenellaceae bacterium
CGGGTACTTGGTCTTACCTCATAGACATTTCCAAACAATGTGGTTGGAAGTTGAGAATAGAGGGGCTTCGCGGACTTTTTGACAACAACATAACACTTGAATCCTATACCGAATGGGTAAACAAATTCTTTGACGGTCTCCCGTTCACCCCACGCGACTATCAGATAAAGAGCGCGTACAGAATACTTCGGTACAGAAAGTGTCTGTCGGAACTCGCAACGTCTGCGGGAAAAACGCTGATATGCTTTATGGTGTTGGCGTATCTGATAGACAACAAAATAATCAAGGGCAAGGTGCTTATGATTGTGCCAACCGTTCAACTCGTGCTGCAATCTTCGGGCGACTTCGAGGAATACAACACGGACAAACTTCCCATTGTCATACAGCAGATATACGCAGGTTACAAAATGAAGCCCGATGCGAACATATTTGTCGGGACATACCAAACACTTACGAAAATGGAGGAGTCTTGGTTCAAGCAGTTCGACTGTATCATAGTTGACGAGACGCACAAGGCAAAGGCAAAGTCAATCAAGGATATACTCGAAAGGTGTTGGCACTGCGAGTACAAGTTCGGTGTTACGGGTACGCTGCCGAAACCGAACAGCGCGGAATCGTTGACGCTGCAAACGTACTTGGGGCCGTTGGTGACGGAGGTCAAAGCCAAATCCCTCCAAGACCGAGGCTTCATATCAAACTGCAATATCGTGCAGATGCGTATTGATTATGTCAGCGAGGCGAAGAAATCCGAGTTCGCCGAGGCGTACAAGTTCCTTATGAAAAAGAAGAAAGGCTCTGACGCATTCAACCTTGAAAAGAACTTCATCATAGAGAACGAAAAGCGTTTCAACTTCATATCCGACTTGATACGGAAAACGACCAAGAACACACTCGTTCTGTTCCACCGAATCATATACGGCAAGAAACTGTTTGAGTTCCTGCGGGCGAACCTGCCGAACAAACGGGTGTACTATATTGACGGAAGTATAGACAAAGACATAAGAAAGGAGATAACCGACAGAATGGATAAGTTCGATGACGTTATCCTTGTTGCGAGTTTCGCCACATTGAGTACGGGTGTCAGCGTGAACCAC
>JAZOQL010000327.1:0-3330 GCA_045656065.1 Rikenellaceae bacterium
GCTCCTAACAAGATCGCTGCCCTTCTCGGAATTCCAGCCAAGAAGCTTGAATCGGTAATCTACTATGAAAAGTATATCGTTATCCAAGCAGGTGCTGCTGCGTCGAATGAAATCCACGATCTGGATTTGTTGGGCGAAAAAGAGTATCTCGATGCTTTGGCTGCGCTGCCTAAGGGTAACCAACAACTCGACGATAGCGACCCCAATAAGTTCATCGCAATGATGGGTGCTGAGGCTCTGTATATGATGTTGCAGAAACTCGACCTCGACGAATTGAGCTACTCGCTCCGCCACAAAGCCAACAACGAAACTTCGCAACAACGTAAGAGCGAAGCTCTCAAACGTCTGAACGTGGTTGAAGCATTCCGTTCGTCTCGCGATATCAATAAACCGGAGTGGATGATTCTGAAGGTCATTCCGGTGATTCCGCCCGAATTGCGTCCGTTGGTGCCGTTGGATGGTGGTCGATTCGCAACCAGCGACCTGAACGACCTCTATCGTCGCGTGATTATCCGTAACAACCGTCTTAAACGACTGATTGAAATAAAGGCTCCGGAAGTAATCCTGAGAAACGAAAAACGTATGTTGCAAGAGGCTGTCGACTCGCTGTTCGACAACTCAAGAAAGAGCAATGCCGTTAAAACCGAATCGAATCGTCCGCTTAAGTCGCTCAGCGATAGCTTGAAAGGTAAACAAGGTCGTTTCCGTCAAAACTTGCTGGGTAAACGTGTCGACTACTCGGCTCGTTCGGTTATCGTCGTAGGTCCGGAACTCAAAATGCACGAGTGCGGTCTGCCTAAGGATATGGCTGCCGAATTGTACAAACCGTTTATTATCCGCAAACTCATCGAACGTGGTATCGTTAAAACCGTTAAATCGGCTAAGAAAATTATCGACCGCCGCGATCCTGTAGTTTGGGATATCCTCGAAAATGTACTTAAAGGTCACCCTGTGTTGTTGAACCGTGCTCCGACCCTGCACCGTTTGGGTATTCAGGCGTTCCAGCCGAAACTCATCGAAGGTAAGGCTATTCAGCTCCACCCGTTGGCTTGTACGGCGTTCAACGCCGACTTCGACGGTGACCAGATGGCTGTCCACCTGCCGCTGGGTAATGCTGCTATCCTCGAGGCTCAAATCCTGATGCTGGGCTCGCACAATATCTTGAACCCGGCTAACGGTGCGCCTATCACCGTTCCTTCTCAGGATATGGTCTTGGGTCTGTACTACATCACCAAAGAACGCCAGGGCGTTAAGGGTGAAGGCTTGATTTTCTACGGACCCGAAGAGGCTATCATTGCTCACAACGAAGGTCGTGCTGATTTGCACGCTAAGGTTAAGCTGCTGGTTAAGAAGTGTGACGAAAACGGCGTAGAACGTGGTGAACTCATCGATACAACTATCGGTCGTATCCTGTTCAACCAGGTTGTGCCTAAGGAGGTTGGATATATCAACGAACTCTTGACCAAGAAGTCATTGCGTGATATTATCGGTCGTGTAATGAAAGAGACAGGTGCTGATAAAACTGCCGCTTTCTTGGACGATATCAAAAATATGGGTTACAGAATGGCGTTCCTCGGTGGTCTGTCATTTAACCTCGATGCCGTAATTATCCCGAAAGAAAAAGAAGAACTCGTTGCTGAAGGTTACAAACAAGTATCCGAAGTGATGGACAGCTATAATATGGGTCTTATCACCAACAACGAACGTTATAACCAGATTATTGATATCTGGACACACACTAACTCTAACCTGACCAACATCGTTCAAAAACAGTTGAAGGAAGATAACCAAGGTTTCAACCCTGTGTTTATGATGCTGGACTCTGGAGCCCGTGGTTCTAAAGAACAGATTCGTCAGTTGTCAGGTATGCGTGGTCTTATGGCTAAACCTCAGAAGTCAGGTTCAGATGCTGCGCAGATTATCGAAAACCCGATTCTTTCGAACTTTAAAGAGGGTCTGTCAGTGTTGGAATACTTTATCTCAACACACGGTGCGCGTAAGGGTCTTGCCGATACGGCGTTGAAGACTGCCGACGCAGGTTATCTGACTCGTCGTCTGGTTGACGTGGCTCAAGACGTTATCATCAACGAAGAGGACTGCGGTACATTGCGTGGTCTGCAGGCTACGGCTATCAAACGTAACGAAGAGGTTGTTCAAACACTCTATGAACGTATCCTCGGTCGTACAGCAGTGCACGATGTATTCCACCCGCAAACAGGTGAACTCATCGTTGCTTCGGGTGCGGAAATCACAGAAGATATTGCAAAGGCAATCGAAGATTCACCAATCGAAATGGTGGAAATCCGCTCGGTGCTGACTTGCGAAGCTAAAAATGGTGTCTGCGCGAAATGTTATGGCCGTAACCTCGCAACAGGTAGAATGGTTCAACGTGGTGAAGTTGTTGGCGTTATCGCTGCACAGTCTATCGGTGAACCGGGTACTCAGTTGACTCTGCGTACGTTCCACGTCGGTGGTGTTGCGGGCGGTGTAGCTGCTGATAACAGCATCGTTGCTCGTTACGCAGGTCGTGTGGAAATTGATGACCTCAAAGTTATCAAGAAGAAAACAGATGACGGTAAAGATGTATACCTCGTAATCAGCCGTCTGGCCGAAATCCGAATCGTTGACGTAAATACAGGTATCACATTCTCTACTCACAACTTGCCTTACGGTTCGACACTCTATGTTGTTGATGGTCAAGATGTGAACAAGGGTGACCTGATTTGTGAATGGGATCCGTATAACGCTACAATCTTGTCTGAATTTGACGGTAAGGTTGGCTATGAAAGCGTGATAGAAGGTGTGACATTCCGCGAAGAGGCTGACGAACAGACAGGCTTCCGCGAAAAAGTCATCATCGAAAGTCGTGATAAAACCAAGAACCCTGTTATCAAGGTCGTTGATAACGATGGTAACGAAAAACAATATAACTTGCCGGTAGGCGC
Source organism: Rikenellaceae bacterium (assembly GCA_045656065.1). GTDB lineage: Bacteria > Bacteroidota > Bacteroidia > Bacteroidales > Rikenellaceae > CAJGBR01. The sequence goes on from JAZOQL010000327.1 coordinate 2,946, forward strand.
ACACGTTGTTGCTAAGGAAAATGCCAAAGTTAAGGCCGGTGATATCTTGATCAAGATTCCGCGTGCTATTGGTAAAGCAGGCGACATCACAGGGGGTCTGCCCCGTGTTACCGAGTTGTTCGAAGCTCGTAACCCGTCTAACCCTGCAATCGTGTCTGAAATCGACGGTGAAGTGTCGTTCGGTAAGATTAAACGTGGTAACCGCGAAATCGTAATCACTTCTAAGGCAGGCGATATCAAAAAGTATTTGGTTCCGCTGTCACGCCAGATTTTGGTTCAGGAGAACGACTACGTTCGTGCCGGAATGCCGCTCTCTGACGGTGCCGTTACTCCGAGCGATATCCTCGCAATCCAGGGTCCGACTAAGGTTCAAGAGTATATCGTC
>JAZOQL010000328.1:0-5120 GCA_045656065.1 Rikenellaceae bacterium
AATTATGAGAACATCGAGAAGTTTTTGGCTACATTTGCTAAAAAATTCCCGCAGATGCCCGTAGTTATGCACGACGAACGATTTACTTCGGTTTTGGCTCAGCGAGCAATGATTGAGGGCGGAGTCAAAAAAATGCAACGTCGAGAAAAGGGGCTGGCTGACACCATCAGCGCATCAATCATTTTGCAAAGCTATCTCGATTCAAACTTGTAAACTGTTGATAAAATGACATATAGAAGAAAAAAGATGATATACCCAATCTATGTTTATGGCTCTTCGGTGTTGAGACAAGTGGCCGAAGACATTACACCAGACTATCCCGAATTGAAAAATTTCATCGAGGATATGTACGCAACAATGTACGAAACTGACGGAGTCGGATTGGCAGCCCCTCAGGTGGGTCGTTCAATCAGATTGTTTGTTGTTGATGCTACGCCCTTTGCCAAGAGCGACCCCTCGGCTTATGGCTTCAAGCGCACATTCATCAATGCTCGGATTTACGAGCGCTCGGGCGAACTCGTTCCGTTTAACGAAGGCTGTCTGAGTCTGCCGGGAATTCACGAAGATGTGCTGCGCCACGACACTATCAAAATCAAATACTTTGACGAAAATTTCGTAGAACACGACGAGGAGTTCTCGGGTGCAGTGGCTCGCGTTGTGCAGCACGAATATGACCACCTCGAAGGTATGGTATTCACCGACCATCTGCAACCGCTGAGAAAAAATCTGCTCCGAAGCAAACTCTCGTCGATGGCTCGCGGAAACTACAAAGCCTTTTACAGATGCAAAATCGTAAAATAAATCTAATACTTGAATAATGAAAAAATCATTGAAAATTTTTGCTATGACAGCAATGGCAGCAGGTGCGGTTTCTTGCTCACAACAGGCCGCACAAACTGAAGACAATCAATGGGTTGTCGACAGATTTGATGATATCAAGGTGCTTAAATACAAGGTACCAGGATTTGAACAGTTGACTCCAAAGCAGAAAGAGCTGGTGTATTATCTCGGCGAGGCTGCAAAGTGGGGTCGTGACATTTTGTGGGACCAGAATTTTAAGTACAACCTCTCTATCCGTTTCGCACTCGAAACAATTTACACAAACTACACAGGCGACCGCAAGAGCGAAAACTTCGTTAAGTTCGAAAAATACCTGAAGAAGGTTTGGTTTGCGAATGGTATTCACCACCACTACTCAAACGAGAAGTTTATGCCCGAATTCAGCGAGGCCTATTTCGATGAATTGGTAGCATCAATTCCGGCAGAAAAATTCAACAACGATAGCTATGCTACGGCTGAGGAGTTGATGGCAGCAATCAAACCTGCAATGTTCGATGCTGAACTCTACCGCTTTAAGGTTAATCAGACAGCGGGAATCGACTTGGTGACAGGTTCTGCAACGAACTACTATGCAGGGGTAACTCAAGCTGAAGTTGAAAAATTCTACGCAGCGAAACACGACCCGAAAGAGACTCGCCCTGTGATGTATGGTTTGAATAGCCAGGTTACTAAAGACAATACAGGCAAGGTTTGCGAGCGTGTTTGGAAAATTGGAGGTATGTATTCGGCTGCACTCGAAAAGATTGTGTATTGGCTCGAAAAGGCTGCTTCTGTTGCAGAATCAGACAAGCAGAAAGAGACAATCGAAATGTTGATTTCATACTACAAGAGTGGCGACCTGAAGGAGTTTGACCAATTCAATATTATGTGGTTGAATTGGACAGACGAACAGATTGACTTTGTAAACGGATTTACAGAAGATTACGGCGACCCTCTGGGTATGAAGGGTGCTTGGGAAGCTATCGTAAACTTCAAGAACGTAGAGGCTACGAAACGTGCCGAAACCCTCAGTGCATCAGCACAATGGTTTGAAGACAACTCGCCTATCGCTCCTGAGTTCAAAAAACCGACCGTTAAAGGCGTATCTGCGAAGGTTATCACCGTAGCAACATTGGCCGGAGACGCATTCCCATCGACTGCAATCGGTATCAACCTTCCGAACTCGAACTGGATTCGTGCTGAGTATGGTTCAAAATCGGTAACCATCGAAAACATCACTGACGCTTATGCTGAATCGAGCAAGGGCAGCGGTTTCAATGAAGAGTTTATGTTGCGCGCAGAAGATCGCGAACGTTGCGACAAATATCTCTCGTTGGCAGACAATCTGCACACAGATATGCACGAATGTCTGGGACACGGTTCAGGTCGTTTGGCTCCGGGCGTGAAGGGTGACGAGTTGAAGAACTATGGTGCTACGCTCGAAGAGACTCGCGCAGACTTGTTCGCACTCTACTATATGGCTGACCAGAAGATGATTGACTTGGGTCTGATTCCTTCGAAAGATGTTGCTTGGGCTGAATACTCGAAATATATTATGAATGGTATCCAGACACAATTGACTCGTATTCAACCGGGTAAGAACGTTGAAGAGGCTCATATGCGTAACCGCAAACTCATCGCAGAATGGTGTTTTGAAAAGGGTGCTGCTGAAAAAGTAATCGAAAAAGTTGTAGAAAACGGCAAGACCTATTTCGTGGTTAATGATTTCGAAAAACTGCGTACACTCTTTGGTGAATTGTTGACCGAAATTCAACGCATCAAGTCTACAGGCGACTACGAAGCAGGTAAGAATCTGGTTGAAACTTACGCAGTTAAGGTTGATCCGGAATTGCACAAAGAGGTTTTGGAACGCTACGCAAAACTCAACCTCGAACCATACAGCGGTTTTGTTAACCCGGTTTACACACCGGTGATGGATGGCGACAAGATTATTGATGTCAAGATTTCGTACGTGAACGACTTCCCGGCACAAATGCTTGAATACTCTAAGAAGTATGGCGCGCTGCCTCTGATTAACTAAAAATTGAAAACTTGAATATAAGAGTCGGCAATTTTTGTCGACTCTTTTTTTTTGATTTTTTATGATAGAAAAATAATGATTACGACTCTATTATAGTAAATATTACACACTGAAAGATTATGAAACAGATTACAGATTTAACTCAAGTAGACAAGTTGATGGAGAGTTTAATTTCAAGACCAGAGGTGGTTGTGGAGATTGATTATGCTGATTATGAATGTTTTAAAAATTCAACAACGAACAGATTTGCAATGATATTCGAGGCTGATAATTTCTCGAATTTACACCAACAGATAGATGCGGAACTGACCTCGTTGGATTGCGCTCCAAAAATGATTTGGGTGTGTTTAGAGGATACTGAGTCCAAACCGCTGGCATTGGGCGAGCTGTCGGGAATAGTGGATATGCTGAGCGAACGAGCTGAAAATGCAGATATAATTTGGCAGCTGAACCATCGCGAATCGGGTGTAGCTGCGACCATATTTTTCGGAATCTAAGTTCCTCAAAATAAAAATACTCCGCCACCATAGCGGAGTATTTTTTATATTCTACGAACAGATTTTACTCTTTCGATTTGGTATTAAAGCGATTCATCGTGCGGTCGATACCGTCAATCGTAAACGCCTTGATAGCATCACAAACATTGGGAATTCGCTCGGCAATCAGCGCCTGCTCTTCAGAGGTGAATTTACCCAGCACAAAATCAATCTGACCACCTTGCGGGAATCCGTTTCCAATGCCCACTCTTATTCTCCCATAGTTCTGACTACCAATCAATTCGTTGATATTTTTCAGACCATTATGTCCTCCGTCGCTACCCTTAGCTCGGATTCTAATCGAACCACAAGGGATAGCCAAATCATCAACGATAACCATCAGATTTTCAATAGGAATCTTTTCAGCCTTTAGCCAATAAGATACAGCCTTGCCACTGAGGTTCATATACGTCGATGGTTTCAGCAGAATGAGCGTGCGTCCACGATGTTTGATTTCGGTAATGCTGCCGTAACGCGAAGATGTAAAAACAGCGTCGGGCGCCTTAGCCAAGGCGTCCAACACGTTGAATCCTATGTTGTGGCGGGTATTTTCGTATTCTACGCCGATATTACCCAGCCCTACAATCAGATATTTCACTTCAGAACTGTTTTATTAACCCTTCTTAGAAGCACGAGTAGCTTTAACTGCGCAAACAGGAGTAACAGCCGGAGTCAGAATCTTGATGTTTTCGAAGTTCAATTCACCAACTGAAATCATCTTGCCCAAGTCGAGTTCTGTTACGTCAACAACCAATTCATCTGGCAAGTTTTCAACCATAGCAGAAACTGTCAATTTGCGGCTCTTCAGTTGCAATTTACCACCGAGCTTAACACCTTTTGAGTTACCTTCCAATCTAACCGGAACAGCGATAGTCACAGGTTTGCCAGGAATTACGCGTTGGAAGTCGATGTGAAGGATTTTGTCAGTAACCGGGTGGAACTGAGTTTCGCGCATAACGCCGATTTCTTTTTGACCGTTGATGTCGAATTCAACGATGTAAGAACTCGGAGTGTAGAGCAGTTGTTTCAATTTGCGTTCGCTAACAGAGAAGTGAACAGTTTCGCCACCACCATAGATTACGCAAGGAACCATTTCTTCGTTTCTCAATTTTGAAGTGGCTTTTTTGCCGAAGTCTGCACGTGCAGCACCTTCAATAACGATTGATTTCATTGTACTAATGTTTTTGTTTTTGATTAATAAATCAGTGCTACTCAGCCGATTGTCGCAGTTTAAGAAGCGAAAAAACACCCAAACATTCCACTTCTCTCCCCGAACGAACGGCACCCATTGCACCATTAACGGCCGCAAAGGTAGTGATTTTTAGCGAAATAAAAAAATAATTTTAATTAAAAGTAAAAGTTTGATTGGTCAATTAAAAAGCCCTACCTTTGCAGTGGTTGAACCGAAGATTTTCATAAAAACAAATAAGGATATGACAACAAAAATTGCAGTTCCGACACGTGAGGGTGTTATTGACGACCACTTTGGTCACTGTGCGTATTACACAATCTATTCGATTGAAAATGATGCAGTTGTAGCAAAACAAACGCTTCCATCGCCACAGGGTTGTGGTTGCAAATCGAACATTGCGTACGAGTTGCGCGATATGGGTGTTACGGTTATGCTGGCTGGAAGTATGGGCGAAGGTGCTCGCAACAAGCTCGGCAGCTGTGGAATCAGCGTGGTGCGCGGTTGCAAAGGCGATGTTGATGCTGTTGTAAAT